>JAAYIO010000186.1 GCA_012523385.1 Methanomicrobiales archaeon | reverse complement strand
ATCGTCCACAGTCTCCAAAATCATCATGCCGTTCTTGTGATGGATAAAGGGAAAGTGGTTGGCGTAATAACCAAGCACGACTGCATACGCCGCCGTACTTAAATTTTTGATATTAAGTCGCGAAGCACCGCTTCGGGGTCGGTTGCTTTTACAACACCGGATGCAAGAAGCACGCCATCACTCCCCAAATCAAGTGCTGTTCTGACACATTCACCCGTACTGATACCTGCTCCCGTCAGCACTTTCACGGACACGTTAACAGAGTGCACGGCTTCAACGGATTTTTCGATAATTCCCGGGTCTGCTTTTGAAACAGAAATCCCGCTCCCGATCAGCTCCGGGGGTTCAATGGCAATATAATGCGGCCGGAAAAATGCCGCTGCACCGCTTGTTGCAACATTGTTTGTGCAGATAACCGTTTCAAGACCGGCATTCTGTGCGGCACGGTTTGCGGCTTCAATGTCTGCCAGAGTCAACCGGCGTTCTGAATGGTTGATCAGCGTCCCGGTAGCGCCTGCTGCCTTCACCGCCTCTGCAACAATATGCCCGGTATGCGCTCCGGGAGGAACACCATCAACATGCTGGGCAAAAACAGGCAGTGAATAATGAACATGAAACGGGTGAATATCCATATACCCGGGCGCAAGACCAATTCTGACATCATTCTCATGCGCTATTCGTTCTGCACTCTGTGCAATCTTCTGTGCATTATGTCCAAATCCCTCTGCACAGGATTTCAGGTTTATGAGAATGAACGGGACAACCATGGTGTAACCTGTAAAAAATTATTTCCCTTGTTTTTTGATCCGAATAACATCTCCAAGTGTTGTTGTCATGGAAGAAGCTCCGGAAGTTTTCATATCACTATCAACTTTCTCAATTAGCTGAATCTCAAGTACCTTCTCGATCTTCTTTAACACCTGGTCTTCCGGAATAAATCCTGTTTCAATTTTTTTGATGAGATTTTCCTTTTCTTTGATTTCAAGTGCAAGATCTTTTAGACCCCATCCTTTTGCCATTCTGGCATCGCGGATTACAACATGGAAATCGTCAATAATATCCCCGCCCATCATATCAAAGACGTCACGAGATCTTTTTATCGGTGCAGCTTTTACACCAGCCTTTGGTTTCACTCCGGGTACTCTCGCACCGGGCGGTTTACTAATTTCCGTACCAAGCCTTGCACATTTCGGGCACACCCATACCTTAGCCCCGTCAATCTGAACGAGAATAGGTTCGCCAGGAATAGCTGTACCGCAAACTTCACATTCGGACATTTCAAATCGTAAACAAATTTATAGTCATATAACCAGATATACCTAATTGAGGATTTAAATGGGGGATTACTCAGTGCCAAAACCGGAAATCGGCGATGAAGACATGAAAGAGTACCTTCTAAACCGAATTGCTGTTTTAGAATCGAAAAATATGCAGTTTAAAGAGCAGGTTCGCCAGCTTGATATTGATAAAAAAAATATTGAAAACCAAAAAATCCGCTATGAACGCGAGATCAGAAAACTGAAGAGTGAAGTCGAGAAGCTCAGGAGCCCACCTCTTGTTATCGGCACTGTTTCGGATATCGTTGATGATCAACGTGTAATTGTACAGAGTAGTGCTGGCCCGCGCTTTATGGTGCGGGTGTCAAATTTTGTGAAACCGGAAGATTTGAAGCCCGGGATGAGATGCACGATGAACCAGCAGTCACTGACCATTGTTGAGGTGCTTGCAGAGGCATTTGACAGCCAGATTTATGGCATGGAAGTCGTTGTTTCCCCCGATGAGACATATGACGACATAGGTGGGCTTGAAGAACAGATCCGTGAGATTAAAGAGGCCGTGGAACTGCCGTTAACCAGGCCGGACTTGTTTGCGGCGGTGGGGATTCTCCCCCCGAAAGGAGTGCTCCTCTACGGCCCTCCGGGAACGGGAAAGACACTCCTTGCCCGTGCAGTAGCGCATGAAACGCAGGCACAATTTCTGAGGGTAGTCGGGTCTGAGCTGGTTCAGAAGTATATCGGGGAAGGGGCGCGTCTTGTCAGGGAATTGTTTGAACTGGCAAAGAAAAATGCTCCCTCCATCATCTTTATCGATGAAATTGATGCAATCGGTGCAATGCGCAGTGAAGGCACCACATCCGGTGACCGCGAAGTCCAGCGAACCCTGATGCAACTCCTTGCAGAGATGGACGGGTTTGAGACACGGGGGGATGTTAAAATCGTAGCCGCCACGAACAGAATTGATATTCTGGATCATGCACTCCTGCGGCCAGGGCGCTTTGACCGCATCATAGAAATACCACTCCCCAACGCCGATGGCAGATATTCAATAATGCAGATTCATTCAGCAAATATGTCGCTTGACAGTGGGGTCGATATCCGCGAAATTGCTGAATTAACACAAGGCAAGAATGGGTCTGAACTCCGTGCAGTCTGCACAGAGGCAGGTATGTTTGCTATTCGAGCTGAACGGACAACAGTGTATCAGGAAGACTTTATCAAAGCAATTGACAAGGTTAGCTTCGACCTCTCCCATCACCCAAAATGCGGACCGTACGACAGTGCGATGTTTGCCTAAAATATTATATTTTTTCGAGCTCTTCTTCAGAGCAGCGGGCACGGAATGTAATGTCCATTCCAGATTCAAAATCAGCGATATCGTTCAATGGGGTATCAGGAGTGATGGCAATCCTGCCCATGACCGTATGATATTTGATGCCAAAGAGTATCTCCCACTCCCAGCTGTCATGAACGGATTCTTCCCGTCCATAGATAACGCCTGCATATCCGGGAGTGCAGATTAGGTCATTTGAAAGCAGGCAGAGCGGTTGCGCTATATACCGCTGGATATACCATTTTAACTCTGAAATAACCGATAATGCACTGCCAAGGGTAGATGCTTCGATGCATACGCCCCAGTCTGTTTTTTTCGGTTGATAGAATCGGAGGACGTCACGGCTGGTCTCAGATGCAAGAAGGGTAGAGTGGAGGTCTATTCCTTCTTTTTGGATAAGGAGAATCTGCATAGTCTACAGGAACATGATGTCCGGCTTCTGCGTTTTATCCTTGACTTTTCGCATTGCTGCTTCAAAATCAGTCCAGGTGATTGCATCTCCATCACGCCTGACCGCCATCATTCCTGCTTCACGGCAGATTGCTTCGAGTTCTGCACCCGTGGTGTTCTCAGTCTCTGCAGCCAGTTTGTCAAGGGGGACGTTTTTGAGCTGCATCTTTGCGGAATGAATCTTTAGAATTTCAAGCCGTGCCGCAGTATCCGGAAGCGGAACCAGGAGCACCCGGTCAAACCGTCCCGGACGGAGCAGGGCAGGGTCAAGCATATCCACCCGGTTTGTTGCCGCCATTATCCTGACATCACCGCGGTTGTCAAACCCGTCCATCTCTGCCAAAAGTTGCATCAGAGTACGCTGTACTTCTGCACTCCCAGACGTGCCGTCATGAATCCGCATGGTGCCGATTGCATCAATCTCATCGATAAACACAATGGACGGCGCCCGTTCCCGCGCCATGGTAAAGAGCTCCCGCACCATCTGTGCCCCTTCTCCGATGAATTTATGCACCAGTTCGCTCCCAGACATACGGATAAAGGTGGCATTTGCCTGATGGGCGACGGCTTTTGCAATCAGTGTTTTTCCGGTACCAGGTGGTCCGTAAAGAAGTATTCCTTTGGGTGGTTCAACACCGATTCTGCGGAATATCTCGGGTTTTGTCAGGGGATATTCAACTGCTTCGCGGACTTCTTCAATCTCTTCTCTGAGTCCGCCGATCTTTTCGAAGGATACATCCGGAGTTTCAATGAGTTCCATCACCCGTACGCGCGAGTCAACAGAATTTGCCACGATACGCACAATGGAAAGCGCATTATTCACCGCAACTTTCATACCGGGTTTCAGTTGATTCTTCAGGTCTTCTGAACTTCCGGTAATATATTCCTGATTATTGCCCTGCTGGCGCAGGTACACTTCTCCGGAATCGAGAATATCAATTACAGCCGCTACGAAGAGCGGTGTGCGTTTAAGCTGATTATTCTCTTTTTTTAGCTGATCAGTCTCTTTTTTCAGACTGAAGATTTCTTTGGTCTGTATCTCAATTTTTCCCTGCAGAACCTCAATTATCTCTTCGTATTCCAGATCAGTCGTGTGGGTCAGATTACCCTCATTATGAGTATTGTCGATGATGGTCTCATCCATGTCATATTTATCTTTGCTCTCACTACATTTATGTAGTATGTCTTTAACAATTCAGGCACGGGGCATTTCAGCAGGCGTTGGGTCGGGTGCTGTTCTTGTTAGCAGTGAACCAATCTCTTTTCTCTCAGGAGTTGACCCTGAAACGGGAATGGTGATTGAATCCGGTCACCCTCTGGAAGGACAGTCAATAGCAGGTAAAGTTCTTGCATTCCCCTATGGGAAAGGGTCTACGGTTGGGTCGTATGTCATCTACGCACTCAAACGAAACAACGTGGCTCCGTCTGCAATAATCAATACAGAAGCAGAACCAATCATCGCCGTTGGTGCAATACTTGCAGAAATACCGATGGTTGACCGTCCTGAAACGGCAATCACTGGTATGAAAGACGGGTTATCCGCATCAGTTGACGGCAACCTAGGCATAATAACAATTACTGACGAGTAAATCCGGGTTGCAGTGTGTATTACTATATCTTGTTAAATGATGTCTGCAATCTGAATTGCAGGTATTGTAAGGGACGGATATTTCCCCAGATAGACACTGACTGCTGGAACATGCATCCCCGTCAGGTTGAGTCAGATATTTCCTATTCAATGGATGAGTTGTGCCGATTTATCAGAAAGGATGCCGATCCCTGCCTGACTTTTTATGGCGGCGAACCGCTCCTCTCGATTGATACAATCGATTCTGTGATCGAATCATTATCCGGAACATGCCGGTTTATGCTCCACACCAATGGCACCCTCTTAGACAAGGTGCCAAAGAGCATCCTCACCCGTCTGGAGACGATTATCGTATCTGTTGACGGTCGAGAGAAAACACATGACCACAATCGGGGCATAGGCACATACGGGCATATCATCGGGAACTGTAAAAAGATTCAGGCAATGGAGGTACCGGCGGATTTTATTGGCAGAATGACCGTGACCGAGGATACAGACATCTACCGGGATGTGACCCACCTTGCCTTTGATACGGACGGGTTATTTCCCGCAGTTCACTGGCAGCTTGATGCAAATTTTTCTGAGTCCTACAACCGCGATTCCTATGGTACCTGGGTAGAGAACTCCTATATTCCCGGCCTTTTCAAGCTCATGGACCGCTGGGTTTCGCATATGGAAAAGACCGGCGAGGTATTGCGCTGGTATCCGTTCATTGATACGATGCAGGATGCACTGAATGGCAAACGCCTCCCGGTTCTTAGATGTGGCTCCGGTTTCGCCAATTATTCCATTACTCCGGACGGCATGGTGTCCCCTTGTCCCTGCATGGTTGGGATGACTGAGTATTACTGTGGCGATATCAGGAAAGATACGCCTGACACCCTGCGGAAAGTGGTGTATGACGGCGACTGTATCGAATGTGACCTCTTCGACTTCTGTGGGGGACGATGCCTTTATTCCAAGGTGATGGGTCTCTGGCCGGATGAAGGGTGCACGGATATTTACCACACCGTTAAAGCCCTCTATGAGACGGTGTATCAGGCACTGCCACGCGTAATGGCATGCATCCAGAACGATACGGTCTCATTGTCGCAGTTTGAGCATCCGAAATTTAATTGAAGCGAAATAATTCCCTGAGTAAAAGGGAGATGAAGGTTAAATGGCGTTCCATTCCGTGGGCAAAAAATGCGTTTGCTTCTTTGCGT
>JAAYIO010000014.1 GCA_012523385.1 Methanomicrobiales archaeon | reverse complement strand
CTCTCTTCCTGTACAGCGTAGGATCCTGCGCAGTCCGGTAGCGCGAATCCCGTCACCTAACACAAACCCATCGATCACACCAGGGTCCCATAGCACCAGAATACAGATACCATTTTCATCCGCAATTGCCACATCGACCCGTTTACCCTCATTTCCATCACGTCGGGTAAATGTACTGACCTCTCCAATTGCCACAATTGTCGCATCAATCGTCTCCCCTGCCTGAGGACTGCCGGAAAACCCTTCAGAGTCATTTCGGGTCGGAATGTCACAGACTGTTTTCTGCAGATCAACAACCCGAACTTCATGTTTGGATTCGACCTTCCCGACAACCTCTATCACATCGCCGACACTAATCTCATCCAGCACAGACACACGTTCATCCCAGAAAACAAGTGAAATTTCGCCACTGTCATCCCCCACTTCAACCTTTGTTACCGCACCAGGAGATTCGTCCGCGCGGGTAAATGTACGGACTTCTCCTTTATGAAGGACTTTTGCAAAAAAAAGAACATGTGTAGGATTTTCCGCCAAGCGGGCAATTTTTTGATGTTTCCTTCCGGCACGGCGCAGTACAATCATGCCAGAGGTTTGTTCATCAAAGACATTTCCCGATTCCTCAGAAACCTCCTCAACCAGCGCCTGAAATGTTTCAAATGAAAACAGATCATCAACAAGTGAATAATGTACCCGCATATTTTTCAAAATTTGGTGGCTATCTTACTTTTGCCACGGAAGGTTTTCCATCGTCTGTTGTATATCGGTAATAGTTTCAGCACGGCGCATAAGAGCCTCACGCGTATCATTCACCATCACTTCTGCACACCGGGGACGGCTGTTATACTGTGATGACATCGAAAACCCGTATGCCCCGGTATCAAGTATGGCAATGAGATCCCCGGATTCAATTGGGGGAAGAAGCCGGTCATGGGCAATGATGTCACCTGTCTCACAGATGGGCCCTGTTACGGTTGCAAGAGACCTCGTATCCGCCCCGGACTCTCCAGAGTATTCTGGCCCTGTCTTATTGGCGACAACCACCTCGTGGTATGCATCATACATCGCAGGACGCACTAAGAGGTTAAATCCGGCATCAACATTCACAAACGTCTTGTGCGAACGTTTCACCGAATTCACCCGTGTTAATAGAACGGTTGAATCTGCCACCAGATATCTGCCCGGCTCAACCCAGAATTCCGGTTTGATACCGATGGATTTGATTCCATCCAGAAATACCGGCATGACAGCCGCTGCATACTCAGCAGGAGTTGGTATGGGGTCGGTGCTCCGTTGATAGGGAATCCCAAGACCGCCGCCAACATCCACAAATTCCAGTTTCACGCCGATATCCGTGATATCACGGGCGACAGAGACAAGCACTTCAGCTTCCTTTGCAAACGGCGCAATCTCAAGAATCTGTGACCCGATATGACAGTGGAGACCAACGGGCAGAATATGTTCTGCATCGAGTGCTGCCTGATAGGCAGACAGAATTTCTTTGGCAGGGATGCCGAACTAGCTTGTCGCAAGACCGGTTGCAATCTTTGGGTGCGTAGGGACATCCATCGCAGGATTAACCCTGAATGAAACCTCTGCTATCACTCCGGCCTTTTCAGCAAGGGCATTGAGCTGATTAAGTTCATCCACCGAGTCAAGAGAGACGCGAATCTTGTTTTCAAGGGCAAGGGAAAGGTCTGCCTCGGTTTTTGAACTTCCGTTAAACAAAAGATGGTGTGGGTTCATTCCGGCAAGAAGTGCCAGATGAAGTTCACCAGCAGAAAATACGTCCGCACCTGCACCAAGAGATGCAAACAGTTTTAGGATTGCAAGATTTCCGTTCGCCTTTGCGGCATACAGCATCTGAACCTTGTCATAATATTTTGATAACGCATCGTAATAAGACTGATATTTTTCGCGAATACGTTGTTCATCGGTCACGTATAACGGTGTGCCGTACTTTTCTGCAAGGACGGTTGTATCATGCGACCCAATAGAGAGATGGCCGTTTTTATCAGAAAGGTGGGGGGGATATATCATGCAAAGACTCCACGCATCCGTTCCAGTGCTTCCTCAATTCTTTCAACGGAACGGGTGATTGCAAACCGGACATACCCATCTCCGGCGTCCCCGAATCCGGTGCCGGGGGTGACGACAATGCCGGCTTCATTTAACATTTTCGCGGTAAATGCCATGGAATTATCCACCTTCATCCAGACGTAGAATGTCGCTTTGGGTGCGGTGACCTCAAATCCTAATTCACGCAGACCTGAAACCAGAACATTCCGTCGTTCCTCATAAATTGCACATGAGTGTGCGATGCACTCCTGTGATGCTGTCAGTGCCTCTGTTGCTGCTATCTGAATCGCATCAAACGCACCGGAATCGACATTGTTTTTTACCCGCCCGAGACCTGCAATAATATCTGCAGAACCTGCTGCCATGCCAATGCGCCATCCCGTCATATTGTATGTTTTTGAGAGGGAATGCATCTCAATTCCAACGTCCATAGCCCCTTTTGCTTCCAAAAATGATGGTGCTCTGTAGCCATCAAAGGAGATCTCCGAATAGGCATTGTCATGCACCACGATGATATCGTTTTCTTTAGCAAAATCGACTGCTTCCTCAAAGAATGAGAGGGATGCCACCGCGCCGGTAGGATTGTTGGGATAGTTCAAAAACATCAGCTTGCTTTTTTTGCAGATATCCGATGGAATTGCGCTGAAGTCAGGAAGGAAGGCATTCTTTTCCATGAGTGGCATCTGCCACGTCTTGCCTTCTGCAAAGAGCGTTGATGTCTTATATACCGGATATCCGGGGTCAGGCACCAGCACATAATCACCCGGGTTTACAAACGCCTCGGGAATGTGCGCGATACCTTCCTTTGAACCTATCAGTGCCAACACCTCACGTTTCGGGTTGAGTTCAACGCCGAACCGTGCCTTGTACCAGTCTGCGACTGCTTCACGATACGAGAACATACCAGCGTAATCGGGATAGTGGTGGGTTGCAGGATTACGCGCTGCTATTACGAGTGCTTCAATTATATGCGATGGTGTTGGAAGATCAGGGTCTCCAACGCCCAAATCAATTACGTCAACACCCTGCGCCCTTTTTTCTGCCTTCATTGCATCAATGCGGGCAAAAAGATAGGGCGGAAGATTGTCCAAACGGTGTGCGTACATCATCCATTCATATAGGGCAACAAATCAATATAAGTGCACTCATATCTACCAATCTACCCGGTCAATTTCATTGCATGGGGTGGAGAGAAGACATTTGAGACAGGGAAAAAAGATGTTTACCGAGAATTATCCCGGAATACGGGTTGAGGATGGCGTACCCCGGAGAATTACCGATGATGTGATACGGGAAGACTGCTTTTCCCTGTATCTGAACAATACCCACATTCTGGAACAGGTGGCAAGTAATGAGATGCTCAGGGAGCTTGGTGCAGGGTTTGTCATCGGTGAAGGACTCTGTGATGCTGTTGAGTCGGTGACGGTGAAAGGTACTAACATCTGGATTGAAGCGGATGTACGACGCGATGCACTCCCTGAGATGCATCCATGCGGATGCGATTGTGTTTCTCAGCATGTTCCCCGTGTCGTCACATCATCTCTTTGCATTTCACCCCGGGATGTCTATGCAGCCACCGCTGAAATATTCTCAGATGCTTGGCAAAAGACCGGAGGGGTGCACTGTTCGGTTATCATGCAGGAGGGCACACTGGTCGCTAAAAGCTGTGATATCGGGCGGCACAACACGGTGGATAAAGTCGTGGGAGCGGCAGAATTACAGCGAATAGACCGGTCGCTCTGTTACATCGGCTGTACCGGAAGACAACCTTCCGGAATGGTCAGAAAAGTTGCCCATGCAGGAATTCCCATCCTCATCTCACGGGCAGCAACAACGGATAAAGGAATTGCACTTGCACAAAAGGTAGGTGTGACCCTCATTACCTTCTCACGGGAACATCGGTTCACAATATTTGCTCACCCAGAGCGGATTACCGGGGTAAATGACATGCTTGCAACTATGGATGGTACATCAGATGACTGATCAAAAAATAATTCAGACAAAACCCAATACCGCATTATTACTGCTCGGTTGCCCTATGGTACCGATTCAGACAAGTGCAGCAATCTACCTGAGTGCAATCCTGCACAAAAAAGAGATTGACGTCACCATAGGCGGCACAAAGGCAGCACGGGCATTAATCGAAATGGCTGACGTTGACCGGATATACACTGAGTGTGCCGGCGGCATATTGGACGTCGACAAGGTCATTGAAACGATGGTCGATGGAACCTTTGACGCAGACGTTTCATTTGTGTTTGTCCATAACAATGCAGGTGTGGCATACGCAGCTACTTTACAGACACTGTCAGCGGGTACCATTGTCGCTGTAGTCTTTGGCGATGAAACAATGCTGCGGACAAATGAACTCACCGAGATTGGATGCCCCGTCATTGCCGCACAGGGCAGTCACAATCCGTTACCCCTAAAAAGAAAAATAGACGAGGTTGTATCATGGGATGCATAGAGAAACTCAAGTACGATGTTATTGACAAGCACATTTCATTTAAAGAGGCAGCTGTTTACATCGACAAAAATTGTCCTGAAGTGTATGAGGTGAAACCCGGATTCAAAATTTTTGATAAGGCAATGATTGGTATACCGCCGGTGCGAATTGGTCTCGATGGGGATGTTGTTACCTTTCCCTTTACAAAACCCTGCTATGGAACCTTTCTTCTCCGGGTGAGCGACCCCGCAGAAGCAGAACTGATACGAAAGAATGCAAAAACCATCAAAAAATGATGGTTTATCACTCTTTGTCTTCCACGCCTTTCAAAAAATGACCCGAGGTAATTCCATCGAATGCCATCCTCTGCACCTGCTCTTTTAGTGCTTTTATCTCTCTTTCTTTCAGGTCTGTTTCGGAAAAATAAAGCGCAAATGCTTCTTTGTATGCACGGACAACCGTTTCTGCATACGTCCCGTTTCTGATGCGGCAGTCAAGAGCAACACGACGGATACCCGCATCCACTACCCGGTCAAGATGATCGATAAGGCAGGTTTCACGGGAATTCCAGATATGCGTCCGGCATTCATCATCGATGGTTACGGGGAAGATAAGCCTCTTCACATCCTCTATCCCGTGCCATTGTTTGTTGCCCGGACGACCTTTACATTGCAGACACTGTCCATGTGCGGTTGCAATGATGCAGTCCTCACTTACCGCAAGTTCTGTAGCGCCGTGGATGATGCACTCGGGAATCGGGTATGCCTCACCTTGTGAGGACAGGTTGGACACCAGTGTAGCGATTGAGTCAAAGGATATCTCAGGAGAGAGCGTGACAGACACACAACCTTCGCCCAATACCCGTGCGGAATGACTATTGAAAATGTTTAGTCCCATTCCGCCGTATAAGGGTATGTCAGGGG
>JAAYIO010000185.1 GCA_012523385.1 Methanomicrobiales archaeon | reverse complement strand
GCCCCGTCACCGTAACCCGAAGACGGGTGCCCAGCGGAATCTCCTGTTTTATGATAATATTCTGGTAGGTAGCATCCCGTGCAATGACCGACCCATGCCGTTTCTGTTCAGTAACAAGAACAGAGAGTTCCCGTCCGATCCAACGCGTATACTCTTCATCGTAGATGCGCTCCGTGAGATGGGTTAAGGCGCGGGAACGCTCTTTTTTCACCCAGTCGGGAAGATCGTGATACTTAACGGCAGGCGTTCCTTCACGCACCGAAAATCGGGTGATATTCACCTTGGTCGGACGCACCCGACCGATCATCTCAAGAGTTTCGTCAAACTCAGGACATCCTTCTGTGGGAAACCCCGCGATGATATCGGTTGAAATCCGCACATACGGGATTTCTGCACGAAACGCCGCGACAATCGCTTCAAAATCTGCCGCAGTATATCCGCGGTTCATGGATGCAAGGACAGCGTCAGATCCCGACTGCACGGGCAGATGAACAAACCCAAAGATCTTTTCATGGGCAAACGCAGGTGCGAGACGCCCGATTATCCGACCGGCGGTCGCGGGGTTCATCATACCAACCCGAATACGGAAATCCCCCTTTACATCGGCAATCTGCTTTAACAATTCAGCAAGATCAGACCCAATATCCATACCCCACGCACTCACGTCCTGCCCAGTGAGCTGAATTTCATAAGCACCTTTAGCCGCAAGCCGTTCCACCTCAGCAACAATGGCATCCGCGGAGAAACTCCTGAGAGGACCGCGGGCCGCACGGGTGATGCAGTAACTGCATGAACCAAGACAACCGGTGCCCATCTGGACCACACCTGTGTGGGAATCCGTCATCGCCCCCACTTCAGGGCAATGAGCATACATCTCATCAGGGAGAATCAGGTGCAGGTCGGGGAAGGATTCCAGAAGTAATTCGCGCTGAACCACCGGCATGCACCCGGTGACCACAACCTCTTTCCCGGAAAATGCCCGAATACGGCGCAGCATCGCCCGTTCGGTTGCCCCGACAACCGTGCAGGTATTGATGATGATGCATTCGGCCTCTTCTGCCGGCACCCTGACACACCCCTGCCGCTCTGCATAAAGAATGATCTTCTCCGTGTCGGCATGATTAAACGTACAGCCATATGATTCAACATGAATGGTTTTGTCTCGCAGGGTATCCATCAATTCTCCAATTTGCAAAGGACTATTTAACCGTTAGAAAGATAATGGTGAGGTTTTGGCAGTATTCAGGGCCTTTTTCATAATAAGACGATCTTCCCCTTCACCAAAATAGTCGCTAACCGTCTCTGTGGCGATAAACCGCAGAGAGGTATATAGAGAGAGGGCCGGCTGATTGTTTGGATGTACCGAAAGAAAGAGATCTGAGATGCCTGCCGTCTCAACCCGCACAAATAAAGCCTCCATCAGAGTACGGGCCACTCCCCTTCCGCGGTAGGAGGGCAATACTCCGAGGCGAAGAACCCATGCCGCCCCACGTTCCCCGGTAACCGGCGCACCGATGGTATAGCCACACACCTGACCGTCACAGACGGCACAGAGAAACGTTGAGCGGTACAGAACCCCAGCCTGCCGGATAAATATCGCCCCTGCATAGGGTTCATTTTTTCCCATCCCGTTTAGAACACAGGCAGCGGCAAAGTCGTCATCCGTATACTGCCGGATGAGAATCGCGGGTTCATCAATCATCGTACCCCCATCCTCACCGTAACCGTGATGCCAGAACAACATCCTGTTCACAGAGGGCATCTGCGATAACAAGCGCCAGCATGCTCTCTGCAACCACCCCTATCCGCGGAACGATACAGGAGTCATGACGAGCCTGCACCGTAACAATGGTGTCCTCTAAATCCAGAGTGACGGTCTGCTGAGGTTGCGCAATGGAGGGAGTCGGTTTCACCGCAATCCGCACAACAACCGGGGCACCGGTCGTTATTCCGCCGAGAATCCCGCCTGCGTGGTTGGACTGGTATCCGCCAGAGGTAATGGGATCATTATGGGCTGAACCCCGCATCCGGGCCGCGGCAAAACCTGAGCCAATCTCCACCCCCTTTACTGCACCGATGGAGAGCATTGCATGAGCAATCTCAGCATCCAGTTTTTCGGCCACAGGGGAACCAAGTCCCGGAGGGCACCCGGTCGCGCTTACTTCCAGAATCCCGCCCACAGAGTCGTGCTCCTCTTTCGCATGGAGAATCGTCGCCTCAAAGCGGTCGGGATCGGATTCTCCCCCGATCTCACAAATTTTGCTTTCGATGTGGATGCCCCGCCTGATAAGCACCTGCATCGCAAGCGCTCCGGCCATCACCCGTGCAACGGTCTCCCGGCCTGAGCTCCGGCCGCCGCCCCGGTGATCCCGGCATCCGTATTTCTGATAATAGGCAAGGTCAGCGTGGCCCGGGCGGACCGTATCGCGCAAAGCGTCATACGCACTGCTCTGTGCATCCCGGTTACGCACCATCATTGCCACGGGCATACCGGTTGTCTCGCCTTCAAAGATTCCTGAAAGTATCTCAACCTCGTCCACCTCATTCCGAGCTGAGGTCAGGGGGCTCTGGCCCGGCCGCCGTCGTTCCATCAGTTGTTGGAGGTCTTCCAAACCAAAGGGCACCTGCGGAGGGCAACCATCAACAACCACGCCCAGTGCGGGCCCATGGCTTTCGCCAAACATCGTACAGCGGAAATATCGTCCAAATGTATTCATCCCAGTATCTCCCGTATCAGATCAGCATCTACGTCAATGCCGGTAAACAAACGCATCTGTTCCTGTGCCTGATACACAAACATCTCTGTTCCCTGCATGCACTGACAGCCTGCGGCCCGTGCATATTTCAGAAGTATAGTCCCCGGCGGTGTATAGACCAGATCAAAGACCGTCTGGTGCACCCGGAGATCGCTTGGCCCAAGCACACTGCCGCCCCGCCCCTCCATGCCCACAGGCGTTGCATTCACAATTACATCCGTTTTCTCGGGATTATAGGAATCAAACGCACCATACTCACACCCAAAAGAGCGGGCAAGGTTCTGAGCCCCATCAAGTGAGCGGTTCAGCACCGTGACCTCCATCCCTAGGTCCTGCAACGCATATACAGCCGCACGGGCGGCACCCCCGGCACCGAAGACCACTGCATTGCCAGGCAAAATACCAGCCAAAGGCTGGCGAATACCCATCCAGTCGGTATTTGCACCAACCCATCGGTCACCGCACCGCACCATGGTATTCACTGCGCCGATTGCACGCGCATCTGCAGTTATCTCATCACAGTATTGCATACCATCCGTCTTGAACGGAATGGTCACCGAAAGCCCCTTTACCCCGACCGCCCGGACCGCATCCATGATAGCGCTAATGTCAGGCCAGTCAATGCGGGTGTAAACACCGTCCACCCCACAGGCGGAAAAGAGGGCGGTGAAGAGTTCCGGACTCCTGCTGTGCAGACAAGGACTTCCTATGACTGCAAAAATGCCGTGCAGAGGCATCCCCTTTGCACCACAGAGACGTTTTTGAATCTGCTCGCACTCATTCATCGACATCCGCGTCTGCTGCAGGAATGCGACAAATGGATTGCACACTGCTCCAGACCGGCGTTCTTCCATAAATCCCAGAATCCGGGCGACAGTTTCAGCAGGAGAGAGCACACCAGTATCAATGCAAAGGTCTGCTGCCCCCCGGTACAGCGGCAACCGGGCATTCCTGATAGCAGTGATCTCTTCGATGGGAGACAGAACCGTTAACGGTGGCCGGGTGCTTCTCTGAGTTCGGGCCCAAAGGACGGTTGCATCTGCATCCAAAAATACGGTGAGACTCACCGTACGAAGTGCCTGAACGTTGCTCCCCGAAATGACCGCCCCCCCACCCGTTGCAACCACCACACTGTCCAGCGGCAGTGACTTGATGGCCGCAGATTCTGCCAATCGGAAAGCAGGTTCACCCCGCTCTGCAAAGATTTCGGGAATAGACATCCCTTCTCTTGCCTCCACCATCGCATCGGTGTCGAAGAACCGATACCCCAGAGTATCTGCGAGAAGGGCACCGATGGTCGTCTTGCCACTGCCACGCGGGCCGATGAGAATAACTCTCACAGGATACCCCCTTCCCGGAGTGCATCCCAGAAACCGGGATAGGATTTCTGCACACATTCCGGGTGCAGGATATCCACATCGCCCCGTTTCAGGGCAATCACCGCAGCACTCATCGCGGTGCGGTGATCATCCTTTGGGTCAATGATACCGCCGCCCGGCAGTCTGCCGGGAAAGATAGTGACGGCATTGTCCGAGACATCTGTTGCCGCACCACCGAGTGCCGCGATACGCACCATTGCTCCAAGCCGGTCGCTCTCCTTTATTCGCAGATTACGGATGCCGGTGATGGTGG
This sequence comes from Methanomicrobiales archaeon, assembly GCA_012523385.1. Taxonomy (GTDB): domain Archaea; phylum Halobacteriota; class Methanomicrobia; order Methanomicrobiales; family Methanomicrobiaceae; genus Methanogenium. The sequence continues at coordinate 4,392 of JAAYIO010000185.1, read as the reverse complement.
AGGGGCTGTCTGCAAAGGGCGCCACAGCGGCGAGCGTCAGGGCTACGTCCGGCGCATCACTCATGTCGGCAGTGATACCTTTGAGCCTGCCATCTGAGGTGACCGTAACAGAGTCGGCGCCTGATGTGACAATGCATCCCATTTGTTCAAGGAGATTCGGAAACACCCGGTCACCCTGACACGAAATGGGATTCAGGTGCGTGACCTTTACCGTCCCCGTGCAGACGGCGGCCATGGCAAAGAAATATGAAGCAGAGGAGTAGTCTCCTTCCACCGTATACATCGCAGGGGTGTATCCATTCGGAGATACCGAGAAAGAGCGGTATCCCTGTCTCTGTACTGGAACTCCGAAGGTAGCCATCACCTCGGCGGTGATATCAAGATACGCCCGTGATGCCGGTTCCCGAGGAGTGGTGATCGTAGTTTTTTCTGCTCCGCACGGCGCCGCCATCAGAGCAGACGAAAGGAACTGACTACTTGCGGAGGCATCGATCTCCATGTTCCCTCCGCGAAATACTCCATCCACACAGATCGGGGGGAAGCCAGATTCCTTGAGGTACCGGATCTTTCCCCCGATGGAGTTCAGCGCATCCACGAGAGGAGCAATCGGCCGTTGTTGCATACGGTTACTTCCCGTCAGGCATACCGGCACGTCTGCAAGCAGTGCAAGGGATACGAGCATCCGCATCGATGTACCGGAACTGTGGCAATCAATCGTGCTGCCCGGCAATGCAGAAAAGTTTCCTTTCGTCCCTTCCACTACCAAATCGCCGGTGTCCGTGTCCGTGATCAATGCCCCAAGTTGCCGAAGGGCAGTGATAGTCACCTCAGTATCCTCTGACTGCAGGGGATTATGGATAACAGACCTCCCATCTGCACATGCCGCCGCGATAAGCGCGCGGTGCGTATAACTCTTCGAGGGCGGAGCTGCAATACAGGCGTCAATTCCTGATACGGCAGGCAGGTAAAGGCTCATCGTTTGCCCTCCTGCCGCCCATACCAGCCGAGGTCTTTTACTGTCGCCAGTCTTCCAACCGCATCCAGTGCCTCCGGGAGGCCGGGCCCAATCTCGACATCAATAAAAAAGATGTAGTTCCCCATGCCCCGTTTGGATGGACGCGACTCAATACGGGTGAGGTTCAGCCCGACCCGGTTAAATTCACTCAAAAGATCATACAAAAGGCCGGGGTGGTCTGCACGGGGATCGATGATCAAAGAACACTTCCCCGTCTCAGGCCGTCTTTCCGGGCGGTGCGCCGATATACGCAGAAACCGCGTAGTATTATTTTTTGTATTCTGGACATTGCGCTGTTGCAGGGGCAACCCGGCGATCCGGGCGGCAACCTCGGTTGTGATGGCACCGGTGCCGGGATGCGATGCGGCCTGCATCGCACTTGCACTGTTACTTTCAGTGTGAATGACCGAAACGCCGAGCGTATCGATAAACCGCAAACACTGGTCATGAGCCTGTGGATGCGCATAGAGAGCAGTTATCTTTCCTGCCGGAACTGTTGCGGCAAAATGGTGGGCAACGGAGAGATAGGCCTCTCCGGTGATCACCACATGTGCACGGTAAAGGCAGTCCATCACCGGCCCCACCGCACCGGCGTCACTGTTCTCAACCGGCACGATGCCATCGCACCTTTCTTCGGTGACTGCCCGGAAGACATCGGTGATGGTCGGAACAAGAATTATCTCATCATCTGTAAGGGCACAGGCCATCTCATGGCTGAATGTACCCTCCGGTCCCAGACAGCAGAGCGTCATCTCTCGACCAGCCCCTGTATCAGCCGGTTTGTCGTCTCCATGGATGCAGGGATGACTGGCGCAAAGAATCCAGCATTCTCCTCAAAAAACGCGGCAAACCCCTCAGTATCACGGGTACAGACAATCTTTTGCAGGCGTGCGGCAGCGGCAGAGAACGCCGTCACCACCTCACACACCGCAGGATTGTCCTGCAGAATAGGGCCATAGAGTGCCGCATCCTGTCCGAGAATTCTCCCGATAATCCCTGTCTCAATCTGATATATCGGACTCTGGTAACGGAGCAATGCTTCCGGTGAGGCGTTGACCGTTCGCATCGTCTCTGCGACAACAAGCGTGGAGAAATGCATCAGACCCTGAATGACTGCCATCATCTGGTCATGCTCCGCTACCGTTGCAACCGTCACCCGTGCTCCCTGCCGTGAGAGAAGCCCCATAATCTCATCTCCTGCGGCAGGCATACATCGGGCAGGCACTGCAATCACGGTCTGACCCTCAAGGGATGACATCTCCGGCCCAAACTTCGGTTGTAAACCCAAAACCTGTGCAGGGCTGGAGAGCGTCGCCTCTATCGAACCCTGTTTTATTGAAGTGAGGTCACAGAGAATCTGTCCGCCGGAGAGAAAGGGTGCAATATCATTGATGACCCCCACTGTCTCGCGGATAGGGACTGAAACCATTACAATCCGTGCCTGTTGTGCAAGATCGCGGGCTGAAAGCGGGGTGGTGCGCCCCGAGACAATCACTTGGTAACCTTCCTTCTCAAATACTTCCCGGAAGAACCGCCCCATCTCGCCGCGGCCGCCGATGATACCTACCGTATTGTCATCAGGCTTCACGTATCGTCTCCTCAACAGCGACACCGAAGTGGCGCCCGCCCTGCTGGCGGTGGCCAAGGATCGTATCACCGGGCCGGAGGGTAGCGACCGATATGGCTTTGCCTTTGGTTCCTGCGAGACGCACTGTCTCTGCGTTCTGAAGCACCAGAGACGATTTCATCCCCTCATGCTCCACCTCGACAAGCACCATCGGTCGCCGTTCGATCTTCACCCTCCCGACCATCGCCACGCTGGTGGACCCATCCTCACGGGCCACAAGCACATGATTCCCTGCGGTTACCTCAGAGAGGTACTTGGTCTTGCCGTCCGCCATCAAAACGTAGGCATGCACCGCACCCGCGTTCACCCGGAAAGGCCGGGGCGCGACATAAGGATTTTCCAGTGTTTCGGCCTGCACTAAAAGGAACGCAGACGAGGTATTCCCAATAAGCATCCCCTCCCCTTCCTGCATCAGAGAACAGGTATCCACACAGACGCGGTCACCCATAATACCCGGTGAAATGGCCGTAACCGTAAAGGGCACAAGGTCATAGTGCGGAGTGATGGCACGCACACAGGCAGCAGTCCGGATGATCTCTGCCGGATCATCGGTCACGAGGCAAATCCCCGCCGTGCCGCGTTCAAGGACTGAGAGAGCCATCTGTGCCTCTTCTGCGGTGTGCACTGAGGCAATGATCCGATTGGACTGGGACACCAGATTTTCCAGCGGAATCACCGACCAGTCAGTGGTTGTGACAATCACCGGGGCGTGTTCCGCAAGGCGAAGGGCTTCTCTTTCGCCCGCCTTGCCCTCAATATCCACCTCATAGACATCTGTCCCGAGAATCAAATCCCCGTCCGGTGCAATGACCTTCACTCTCCCGAGGGCATGAAGGGGGGCCGCAACGGTCGCCACCAACGCATCTGCACCCTGTTCAATGGCCGTCGTCGCACAGTCTTTGCCCGAGGAGCGGACATCCACCCAGAACGTCTTCATGCACCGCTCCCGAGGGCATCCTCAGGTGTTGCATCGTGGTGAACCACACGCGTGATGGCACGGATGAACCGTGCCGGGTCGTCACGCTGGAAGGCATTTCTCCCCATCGCAACGCCCGCTGCACCGGCCCCAACAGCCTCACGGATCATTGCAAGGGACTCCAGATCCCCACCTTTCTCACCGCCTGCAACTAAGACCGGCACCGCACAGGCACGGGTAATGGCCGCAAAACTCATTGGATCACCGGTGTAACTGGTCTTGATGATGTCGGCCCCGAGTTCTTCTGCCACCCGGACGCACAGCCCAATTGCAACCGGGTCGGTGGGATTGACACCCTTACCCCGGGGGTAGATCATGACAAGGAGCGGCATGCCCCAGCGGGTGCACTGCCGGGAGATATCTCCTGCCTCCTCGATCATCTTTGATTCATTGGCAGAACCAAGGTTGATATGAATCGAGACACAGTCTGCACCGAGAGCTATCGCCTCTTCTACGGAACACACCAAAACCTTGTCATTCGGGTCAGGGTTTAGCGAGGTGCTCGCCGAAAGATGGACGATGAGACCAATATCAGACCCCGCCTTGCGGTGACCATGGCGTACCATGCCCTTGTGGAGGACAATTGCGTTTGCACCACCTTCACTAACGGCAGAGATGACCTGAGGCATATCATGCAGTCCGTAAATCTGCCCGAGTGAAAAACCATGATCCATCGGGATGATAACCGTTCGTCCCGTATTCCGGTTCATGATCCGTTCCAGACGGATGGCCTTTCCAATCATACGCCATTCCTGTTTCGGAGTATTTCAAATG
>JAAYIO010000184.1 GCA_012523385.1 Methanomicrobiales archaeon | reverse complement strand
TTCGCACACACAAAGGACAAGTCCCGCCTCCCGGAGTCGAACCGGGGACATCGCGGTAGCCGCGCAGTTACCGTCAACCGGCAAACTAAACTACAGCCGCGCACTCTACCAGTCTGAGTTAAGGCGGGCATTGCGCCGTGGTGCTCTACAATATAAGACACGTTTTGATTTAAGGTTTGTGTTATTTACTTGGTCGAGGCCTACAAACTGGCAACAACCATTATATCTGCGTCACACATATAAGAAAAACATGTCTCCGAAACAATTCGAAGCCAGGACAGTCGCAGGAGCTGCGGCAGGTCGCCTTCTTTGGCGATCATAATTGCAAGCAGGATAGAGTAACCGTTTTTGACACCACCCTCAGGGATGGTGAGCAGACACCGGGGGTGTCGTTTACCCGTGATGAAAAGATGAGCATTGCCCATCAACTTTCAGATATCGGTGTCCACGTCATTGAGGCAGGATTTCCCGCATCATCAGTTGATGAAAAAGATTTTGTACGGGATATAGCATCAGAGGGACTGGAAAGCATCATCTGCGGTCTCGCACGGGCAACGCAATCAGACATCGAAACATGTGCTGACTGCGGAGTAGGTATGATCCATGTCTTTATTCCGACATCAGAAGTGCAGCGTGTACATACTATCAAAAAAACCCACGAAGAGGTCGTTGCGATCACCGAGTCAATGATCCGGTTTGCCCACAGCCATGCAGACCACGTGATGTTTTCAGCAATGGATGCAACACGCACCGGAACAACCGAACTTATTGAAGTTTACCAGGCGGCAGTGAACGCCGGGGCAACGATCATTAACGTCCCGGACACCGTCGGAATTGCATCCCCGTCATCGATGAACGCACTCGTATCCACCCTGCATGAGACCATACCCTGCCCGATAGATGTGCACTGTCACAATGACTTCGGTATGGCAGTCGCCAATACCATCTCAGCTGTGGAAGGCGGAGCATCACAGGTGCAGGTGACGGTGAACGGGATCGGCGAACGGGCCGGCAATGCAGATATTGCACAGACCGTTATGGCACTGGAATCGATATACGGCATCAAAACAGGCATCAGCACCGAACGACTGGTGGAGACTTCACGGATGGTTTCACGATTCTCTGGCATCTCTGTAGGCCCCACACAGCCTGTTGTGGGAGACAATGCGTTTGCTCACGAAAGCGGCATCCATTCTCAGGGGGTCCTCGCAAACACGAGCACTTTTGAACCTGGTATTATGACACCAGAGATGGTCGGACACCGCAGAAGGCTGAGGCTGGGGAAACATGTCGGTCGCCATGCAGTTGCACAGATGCTCTCGGATGCACACATCATTGCAAAAGAAACTGAACTGGACGAAATTGTTGCAAGGGTCAAGGATATCTCCAACCGCGGCAGGAAAGTGACAGAAAATGATCTCTTTGAGGTGGCAGAAACAATCATCGGTACGGCACGTATCGAAAAAAACATCCTTCTCCATGACATCACGGTTATCAACGGAAATCACGTCATGGCAACCGCAACGGTCAGGGCAAGCGTAAACGGAAAAGAAATCACCTGCTGCAGAATCGGAAACGGACCGGTGGATGCTGCAATGAAAGCCGTCGTTGCCATCGTGCCGGAAGCACTGGTATTAAAGGAGTTCTCCGTATCCGCTATCTCCGGAGGGAGTGACGCCATCGGTCACGTATCCATCGCTGTCGAAGATAGCAAAGGCAGAGTCTACGATGCGGGTGCATCATCAGACGATATCGTCCTTGCATCAGCAGAGGCGATGATTAACGCCCTAAACCTCGTGTATAGACTGAGAAAAGAAGAATGATCAGTTTGCTGAAGGTGCTCCGGCACCTTCAAGCGCACCCTTTATCTGGGTTTGAAGCTGCTCAAACTTTGTGGTAAGAGCTTTTTCCTGTTTTTCGAGTGATTTTATTCTGAGCTCAAACGTCTCAATTTTATCTGCCAGATCAACTAAGACCTTTTCGCGATCCTGCTTCATCATCACAGTCCCGATGGTGATATAGACATCTGAGTCAGCAGAGATGCCGCCAAGCTCTTCCTCTGCCTTGCGGGTCTCTTTTGCCATCATCTCAAACTGTGCTTTTTGCTGCATAACGGTCCCCAGTTGCTGCTGGACCTGCTGGATCATTGCAATCTGATTCTGAATTTTTGGTGAAACTGCATTCATTTCAATACTTCCTGCATCTCTTCTGCAATCATAATTATCCTGAGATATGAATTCACTGCCGCCCTAAGAGCGGAGACATCTTCCCCTTCAACAGACAAAAGAAGGCTTCCATCCGCTTCTTGGGAAAGAGTTGCGCATGAACGCCCCATATCCCCCATCTCAGGAAGGGCAGCTACATATACCACATCAGGACGATTCGTCCGGATGCGAAAAACTGCCCTGTGCTCTCGGTGGTTTCTCTGCGATTTTGAGAACATATCCCTTCGCCTGTGATCCATGGAACAGGAATTCATTCGCACCGGCATCAGTCAGGGTGATATCCAGGCATTCTGCCAGTTCATTATACACCCTCTCATTTCCGGTACGAAGACCTCGTTCAAGAGGCACATCCCGACGAGAAGCAGAGAATCCGGATAAATATATCACGGATACCGGCTCACCAGAGGAATACGTCTCAATCACCGTCTTTCTTCCCCTTCGAGAGACAACCAGAACGGTATCTCCCCAGGATAATACTTCATCGACCCCGGATTTCCCCCGGGGAGAATATTTTCCCCCCAGCGCAAATGCAAGATCCTTACCTAAGGTCCGCAGTTCCGGAGCCGGTTTCCTTGACGTTGTAACAAACTTCATCGGGCCTTTAGGGTTTTAATCGCTGCCCCACGGTCTTTAAAGAGGATTCGGTAACCACAGTAGGGGCAGCGGACATTAACGTCCACCTCAACCTTCTGCTTACACCGGGCACACTTGTATCCAGTCACGATGGAGTCACTTACTCCTTGATCAATGTACGTTCAATGGTACGAAGTGCAACCTTCAGGTTTGGTGTCTGCGGCACATATGCACCACCAGCAAACTTAAAGCCACACTTGCGGCATTCCCATATGCCAGTACCCTTACGGGAAACAGCCAGCGTCTCACAGCGTGGACACGCGTGTTTTGCGTTGGTAATGGTCTCGACTTCGTTCACTCTCTTGCGAATGAATCTACCATAACGTGGACCAAATCTGCCTGCACTACCTGTAACTCGTCCTTTTGCTTTTGGGTTTCTCTTTTTAGCCATGTAATATTGCCCCTGATATGTCTGTATATATTTTCGCTTAACCTTTATTAATCCTGTTCAAGAATCTTCACATCACCATCGCCTTTTGTGAGGCGATTGATGAGAGAGTAGAAATCATCCTGAATGCCCGCAGGGATGCGAACAACACCGATCCATGAACCGTCACTCTGCCACTGTTCCCGATCAACCGTTGTTGCAGTGTGAATCTCCCCATACGCCTTTGGCGCAAAATCAGCAGGAATTCGTACCGCAAATTTCATTTCAGCGAATTTAATCGGAAGTAAAGGACGTAATGCCTTTAAAACATCCTTGACCTGCTCATCAACATGTTTGAACGGGTCCACATTGACTTTCGCCTGTTCCATCGCCATCTCAATACGCATGCGTGGATGAGGGAGTTTTGTCTGCGGGTTAATCGCATTCCGGGCGATGAAAGTGATAATCTGATTCCGCTTATCCTCAGTCATCCGTTTTCGCTGCTCAGCAGTAAGGTGTATCTCCCCTTTCCGGATAATACGCTGAGCAATCGTTTCAAAATCAACCGTATCGAAGACCTTTTTTAAAGTCTCATCGGGTGATTTTTCGGCTTTTGATGAATTTTCAAAGATAAAGAGTGCTGCCACAGCATCCTCTATCGGCGTATCTCCCCCATGCCGGATGTCAGCTGCCATCTCAGGGTCGACAAGGATCTCAAACCGTTCCCCATGGCTCTCCAGCCGTGCAACAACTGCCTGTTCAAGCGGAATCATATCTCGATATTCACCCGTTACTCTTCTGCTGCCTGCACCGGTTCAAACGTGGCAGTATATTCACTGACTTCGGATTTAGTCATCTTTCTGAACATGCCGGTATCGATAGGTATGATCCCAATCTCAACATTGTCCACTTCAAATTTGCCTTCCGTTGCAGCATGCAATGCCGCGAGGCCCAGTTGAATGGCCTCAGTACATCCCATTTCTTCGTTATACTGCTCATCAAAGACCTTCATCACAGCCGGACGGCCGGTGCCAATTCCCGTTGCCTTGTATTCGAGGAGAGTACCCGATGGGTCGGTCTCAAAAAGACGTGGGATGCCATCACTCACACCTGCAATCAAGAGAGCCGTGCCGTATGGGCGGGCCCCGCCAAACTGCGTATAGGTCTGCATATGATCGCAGAGTTTCTTTGAAAGCGTCTCAATATCGATTGGCTCATCATACGAGACACGATTTATCTGCGATTCCACCCGAGCCCGGTCTACAAGTGCGCGGGCATCTCCGACAAGCCCTGACGAAGCGACTGCAACGTGATTATCAATCTTGAATATCTTCTCAATTGACGTCTGTTCAAGGAGACGGGAGCTGACCCGCTTATCCACGATGAGAACAACCCCATCTTTGCATTTAATGCCGACGGCGGTTGTTCCCCTCTTTACTGCTTCCCGGGCATACTCCACCTGGTACAATCTGCCATCAGGGCTGAACACCGTAATTGCCCTGTCATATCCCATTTGTGCCTGCATTGGCTGCATCAGAAATCCTCCAAATCATCTGTATTTACGTACAGTGCTGTTGTTTGTTTAATACCCTGTTGAACTAAATCAACCTTTTGACCTGAAATCCTGAGAATTCGGTAGGTATTTTCGCCGATTTTGCAATTTCCTTCATCAGAAGGCAAGGAACAGGGACGGAACTTTTTCCTGATTCCATGAATAGTGCCGGAGGTGGCAAACGGATGAAGAGCCACCCGGACACCCCCTGCCTCAGTCACGGTTGCAAGAGCCGTCTCCACATCCCGTTCGGTCCCACGAATACAGCGGACAATGATAACACCGCCGTCACAGGACACAACACTGGTGCGCATGAATGCGCTCATGCTGTCACCCAAAAGGGATGCCTCACAAGCCAGAATGGCATAGTGCATATCCCGTGCTGAAGCCGGACACCACTGCGGCACCATTTCGGCAGCAATATAACGCCAGTTTGGTCGTTGTGTCGGCGGAAGCGGTTTCATTCCAGAACCTCCACAGATTTATGCGGCGACATCAGTGCTGCAGGGGCGCTGAGAGCATCACTGACCTGACTCTCATCAAGTCCTGCAACCTCACCAAGCAGAGTAAACGCACGGACAGAACGCAGACCCGTGAGGGAGCGCGCACCTGATGAAAGCGTCAGCATAAACCCGTATTTCCGGGACAGACGACTAATTTCCCGGTATCGTTCCAATGACCGCTGTCTTCGCAGGCCGGATGATGAGATGATACAGGAGAGATCAATATCCACCGCAACGCCCCGGTCAGTCGCCATCCGGGCGCTGACATGATCAAACGCCCGTTTGTCGGTATGCTGGATGCCACGGAGAATATGAAAAGAGATATTCCCCAGAATTGCGCGGTTAAAAACAGCATCACCGGCATGCACCATCACCACATCAGCCTTTGACGTATCCCGGAGTGCATCCCGGCAGGACTTCACCGAATTTGCAGTAATCTCGGCTCCTGAGAGAAAGCGGACATGCCCAATCGTACAGCCCGCAGGAATGCCAACAGCAATCGCTCCAGTAAAACCTCGTAGCTCAAGCTCATCGGCAACTCTCCGCAGAGAAACGTCCCCAATCGGGTACGGGTAGATACATGCATCAGCAGTCTTCATCAAAACGACCCTGCGGCAACAAGATAATTCATGCCATCCGGAAACTGCCGCACGATATCCCGGCATTAGCTGAAAAAGAAAAAAAGGGTTATTTCCCTTTGCTTCCGTTTGAACGGATACTTGGACGGGTGTGTTCGGTTCCTTTACCACGCCTGCGCATGCCACGTCCCTTGAGACCTGAACTGGTCAGACCACGCTCAGCACGACCACGGTGAACGGAGTCGGCCATCCATCCGAGGTGTTTATCGTTGACGATTGCAGGGTGGTGACCATCGACGAGAATAACCTCGTACCATTTATGGCGACCATCCTCACCAACCCAGTATGAGTTCAGCACTTCCATGTTACGGAACTTGCGGGAGGCGCGCTCCTCAGCAATACGCTGGATACTCTTACCCATGGTTGACTTGCGCATACCCATGCGAGCAGTACGGCGTCCGCGGATATAACGGGACTTTCTGTGTCCACCACGACGAACGGAGACACGAGCTACAACGATACCCAGCTTTGCACGGTATCCAAGAGCTCGTGCACGGTCAATGCGGGTCGGGCGCTCAACGCGCACAACACTGCCTTCCCGTCTCCAAATCTGCATCCGGTTCCACAGAAGCTGCTTTACTTCTGACTCATCAGGTTTTTTCCATGCCTCACGGACATACGCGTACATTGACTTTGACATTGGTTCTCACCATGAAGGTTCAGCCATCCAAAACGGATGACCACATCCCTTTTTCCAGCGGGTATACACCCGGCGGTTCGTATATATACGACCTTTGGATATTAAAAATCTGGGGTAGCAAGTTCAGGATTTCCGTTTCTCAGTGACACGAATTCCCTCAATAGAGGTCTCAGGATACTGCCCGTTCTCGTCTTTTTCAGCGGACTTGACCATATCCCAGATGGTGAGAAGAGCTACACTGACACCAGTTAAGGCCTCCATCTCCACACCCGTTCGGCCATATGTTTTCACTGACACCTCGGCCGTGATGAACCCGTCGCCATCATGGAAATCCACATCAACACCACCAACAGGCAGGGGGTGACACATGGGAATGAGTGATGACGTCTGCTTTACTGCCATAATGGCAGCAATTCGTGCTGTTGCAAGCACATTCCCTTTAATAACCGCACCAGACCGGATCGCCTCAAGCGTCTCTGGGCGAAGGTAAATCCTGCCTTCTGCACGCGCAAGGCGATGTACATCTTCCTTGTCCGTTACATCGACCATATAGGCACGATCATTATTGATATGAGAAAATTCAGGCATGATACCTCCAAATCATTGATCCCGACTACCATAGTGACAGGGTATCGTATCAGATTGTTTCGTCATGATCTGACTTATCACTACGCCTGTCTGTTGCACCGGAGATAACAAAAGGTATCTGCGAAATGAGATCCGTTGCGGCAAGACCATCCCCCATATCTGCCAGCAATTCTCCGGCACGTCCGTTGATGTAGGCGCCAAGGGACGCTGCCTCAAACGCCGGAAGACGGCAGAATAAGGCTCCCACGACACCAGCTAACACATCCCCTGTGCCGCCCACAGTCATATGCGGCGTCCCGGTGCGATTGAACCGCACACGAGAGACATCCGATATGATATCCACCGGCCCTTTCACGAGCGTCACTCCAGCAGGCCTGTGGTCACGCACCATGCGGGCGCGTTCGACAGGGTCGTCAGGGAGGCGACACCCGGTTATCCGAAAAAACTCCCCTGCATGAGGAGTGTATATTGTATTTTTCGCAACAGGCAGAGGTTGCCGGAGGGCATCCGCATCAAAGACTGCCTTACCCATGTACTCTGCAATTTCGGTGATGACGGCATGACTCTCCACACCCAGACCACACCCACATACCGTAACATCTGCACGCTCTGAGAGATTGGCAAGGCGGTCAGTGTCTTCTTCCCGAATTACGGGGCCTTTCGTCTGTTCCACAATCAGATCTGGACAGTTTAGCATATTCGGGGTTGCCACCCGGACAATATCCGCACCCGCACGGATTTCGGCCATACCGGCAAGATGGGGCGCCCCCTGATAAGGACCTCCGCCAATGACAAGCACTTCACCTCCCGCACCTTTGTGGCTGTTCTGCCCTTTCGCAGGCAGCATCAGCAGATCACCCGGACCCGTAAAACACTCAGCCTCATCAGGAATACCGATGTCAATAACGACAGGCTCCCCGCTCTTTGCACGATGAAATGAACAGACCACCCTGGCAGGAAGACCCGGTGTCGGCATATCAGCAGAAACAACCGGAACACCGGATTCCCGCACCACACTGACACAGGTGGCATATGGCTCACGGAGACTCCCTGTGATGCCGGTGCCAAGCATTGCATCGATTGCGGTATCCGCAGAAGATATGAGATCCCTGCATCCTAAAACAGCTTCACGGCTTTCGGCAAGGATAACCGAAACACTACAGTGAGAAAGAACACGTAAGTTTCGGGCCGCTTCCGGAGATCTCAGTTCCCGCGACAGACAGATCACCGTCACCATACAGTCGCGGCAGAGATGCCGGGCTGCGACAAACCCGTCTCCGCCATTGTTGCCTTTTCCACAGAGAACCACCACATGCTCCGGAGACATGCCCCTCACATAATCCGCGAGCCCCTTTCCCGCACTCTCCATCAGCTGAAGGGCAGACACGCCCAGCGCCTGTGCATTGGCATCAACAGCCCGCATCCTCTCCGGGCTGATATAACCGGTTTCCCAAAATTCGCGAAATCCCCCCGCATGCTTTCCCATATTCATCGTACCACCCAGGTATTTTGCCTATCAGACCTTTTCACTGTACTCCCTCATTAACATTCCATCATCAAAGGCACCTTTCATCAAAGAGCAAGGACAATCATTACTTCAGTAAATGTCGTTTCAAGATGATGTCCGGGCCGTCGCCCGACAGATACAGCATGCAGATGCAGTCACCGTGATATCCCACATCGATGCAGACGGCATCACCAGTGAAGCTATTATGGTACAGGCATGCAAGGATGCCCATATTCCTGTAGAGAGTGTCTTCGTACGTCAGCTTGAGCCCATGACCATGAAATATGTGCCGGAAGACAGCACCCTCAAGGTCTTCATTGACCTCGGAGCAGGACAACAGAATCTCTTAGAAGAACGGGGCATGGGCACAGAAGATGTGGCAATTATTGACCACCATATATCACAAGACGTGGACACCCCGTATCTACAGGTAAACGGCCAGCCATATGGTCATACACAACTCTCAGCGGCAGGGATTGGTTACCTTGTCGCCAAAGAGATGAACCCCGGGCATCCGAACCTTGGCATGCTTGCCAAAAACGCTGTCGTGGGGAATGTCGGCGACATGATGGCCCGGGAGCACTGTGGCCTGATAGGGCCGGCACGAGAAATAGCAGCAGATGGAGAGCGTGCAGGCACCATTGAAATTGTTCAGAAACAACTGAACTGCTACGGTATCTCTACCCGCCCCCTCAAAGTCTGTTTATCATTTTCCGATGATCCATTTATTCCGGGCATCTCGAATAATGAGCAGAAATCAGAAGCATTTCTAAAGAAACTAAACATAGCAGAGAAAACCGCAGACGGCAAGGATCGGGTATGGGAGGATCTGGACCCCGACGAGAAATCCGGTATTATAAACGGCCTCGCACAACAGATGCTTGCAACCGGTCAGGACGTCTCCCGCCTCCTTGCAGAACACTACATCTTTCCGGGCGAGGAGAAATGGACAGCGCTTCGGAATGCATCTGAATATGCAACAATGCTTAATGCCTGCGGGCGCTGGGCCCGCCCTAAGGTGGGAAGTGCCGTCTGTGCCGGTGACCGTGCGCAGGCATACTGGGAAGGCGAACGGATGCTGCGCCATCACAAACGAATCATACGTGAGATGATGGAATACATCCTCGACACCGGCACGACTGTCCTAAGCCATATCCAGCACATCCATGTCGGCGACCGCTTCCCCGATACCATCGTCGGGATAGGAGCAGGAATGGCGCTCTCCAAACTGGACTACGAGAAACCAATCATGATTCTCTGCTACCTCAATGACGATCCTGATCTCGTGAAGGTTTCCATGCGAACCAATTCCCGCATGGTGGAACGGGGCATTGACCTGCAGGCCGCACTTATCACTGCATCTGAGGAAATTGGTGGTGGCGGCGGAGGACATAAGATAGCAGCGGGAGCATATATTCCAACGAATGCCGAAGAGGGGTTTGCAGAACTTGTCAACAGAATTATTGCAGAACAGCGCAAATAACCGCGTCCGGACAATCGCGGATTACCAATTTGGGAAAGGTGCAGGAGCTGCACTCTTCCCGGAAGAATGCACTTTCAAACTGTCCACCACCAAACGAATACGATACGTGCTCCTGAATGGTGTCCGCATCGCCACTGTCCGTGCACATGACGGACGATTTACGCTCTCCATTGAAGGAGCAGAACGACTCTGGCGGTACCTGCCCGCGCCAACCTACCGGGTATCGGTCTCAGAAGAGGTTGCAGAATTCATTATGAAAGGAAAGAATGCAATGGCAAAACATGTCCTCACCGCTGATCCGGGAATTATGGCGGGCGATGAAGTCCTCGTTGTCACAGGGGAGGATCAGCTCATCGGCACCGGTAATGCGCTCTTATCCGGTGATGAGATGATGGCATTTAATTATGGTGGAGCAGTACAGGTACGATCAGGAAGGTTGATCTAAAATGATACCCGGTATAAACCCGAAAAAGATGAAACAGATGATGAAACAGCTCGGCATGAAGATGGAGGAGATCGAAGGTGTTGAGCGGGTCGTTGTCTATACAACCGAAGGCGAATATGTTTTTGAACCGGCAGAGGTCGTTGTTACGATCATGCAGGGCCAAAAGACCTACCAGCTGCAGGGCAGCGAACCGGTATTTTTCCCCAAAGAAGTAGCAATTCCGAATGAAGATGTAATGCTCGTTGCAGAACAGGCACAGGTTAGCCCTGATAAAGCACGCGCTGCACTCAAAGAAGCAAACGGCGAGATTGCTGATGCAATCATCAGGCTCACCTCTTCATGATCCCTGATGGCAAGCGCGTTCTTCTCATCCACAATGAAAAGGAGTATTATGTCCGTGCCGGAGAGGGAACGTTTTCCACCGACAAGGGTATTATCGATTTGAATGTCATCCGGGAGGCAAATCCGGGCGATACGATCGAAACACATCTTGGTGTCCCGTTTTATGTCAGAATTCCCCGACCAACAGATTTTTTTGCCCACGCCCGCCGCACCGGCGCACCGATGCTTCCTAAGGATATCGGAATGGTCTGTGCACTCACCGGCATGAACAAGAACGACGATGTGCTGGATGCCGGGACGGGAAGCGGTATTGCTTCAATTTACTTCGGTGGGATTGCAAAGACCGTCACCACCTACGAAATCCGTGAGGAGTTTGCCACGGTCTGCCGCAAAAATATAGAAGAAGCAGGTCTTGATAATGTTGAAGTCATCGCGGGTGATATGCTCGATGCAGAAGGTGCTTATGATGTTGTTCACCTTGACCTGCTGATAACAGAAGCACATATCCGCCACGCCCATACTCTGCTGAGGCCCGGGGGCTACCTTGCCACCTACACGCCGTTTCTGGAGCAGACATTTATTGTGATGGACACGGCAGAACCGCTCTTTACCGAGCTCGTCTGCCACGAGTTGATCGGCCGCGAACTCACGCGAACGAAGCGGGGAACCCGCCCATCTACGCGCGTAAGCCACAGCGGATATATCACCGTAGCGCGGAAAAAATAGTTTTCCCAACCCATTTTTCTTCAGCATGACCCTGCTACAGGATACTTCTATTACGCCGAATCACGCATATGTAATTATGAAAGGATTCGCGGATGGAGATGCCCGGTGCATTTCTCTGCGTCTATTTTTCACTCTTCTTTTGCCGTTACAACAGGAGGCAGACCTCTGATGAAAGACATCATATCAATACGAGACTTTAGCAGGGGGGAAATCGACTCCCTCCTTGCCCGTGCGGGTGCAATTGCTACAGCACCACAGATACAGAAAACACTTGATGGAAAACAGGTTGCACTCCTCTTCTTTGAGCCGAGTACGCGTACGCGGATGTCATTTACCTCTGCCGTGTCACGACTGGGAGGAACAAACATTACCGTTGACAGTGTCGAAGGGAGTTCACTATCAAAGGGCGAGACACTGGCGGATACCATGCGCGTGGTGAGCAGTTATGTAGACATTATTGTTTTGCGTCACCCCAAGGAGGGTGCCGCCCGTCTGGCCAGCGAATTTGCCTCAGTGCCGGTGATAACCGCAGGGGACGGAGCAGGACAGCACCCTTCACAGACCCTCCTTGACCTATACACGATCCGCCAGTCAATGCCGCTTGAAGGCATCCACATCGGCCTCTTAGGCGATCTCCGGTATGGCAGAACCACCCATTCCCTTGCCTATGCCCTTTCCAACTATGATGTCACCCTTCACACCATTGCACCAAAAAGCCTTGAATTTCCGGACAGTCTGGTAACAGAACTGCACAAACGCGGATGCAGGGTAGTGGAGCACGAAGATATTTCAGAGATCGTGCCTGAACTGGATGTCATATACACCACACGCATTCAACGCGAACGGTTCCCTGACGCAGCATCCTACTACAATGTCGCAGAGAGTTACCGCATTACACCAGAGGCACTGGAGGGGCACAAAAAAGGAATGATTGTCCTTCACCCTCTGCCACGGGCAGGGGAGATTGACCCCCGTGTTGATGCAATGCCCTGTGCACGGTATTTTGAACAGTCAGGGAATGGTATTCCGGTGAGAATGGCCATGCTTGAAGAGGTGATCTGAGGATGAAATCGAAAGCAGAGGGCCTTATGATAAGCCCTATCAAAGACGGAACCGTGATTGACCACATTCACCCGGGCGCCGCACTCATCGTTTTGCGGATGCTGGGCATTACTGGCAAAACCAACCAGGAACTCTCGATTGCAACAAATGTCGCCTCTATGACCAATGGACAAGAGGGTAAAAAAGACATCGTGAAAGTGAGCAACCGCGAACTTTCAAAGGAAGAGGTGGACAGAATTGCCCTTGTCTCACCCCATGCCACCATCAACATCATCCGGGATTACATCGTGGTGGAGAAGAAGGGGGTCGAGTCCCCAAAAGTGCTCTATGGTATTGTAAAATGCACCAATCCCGGGTGCATCACCAATGCCAACGAACCAATCAGAAGTGCATTTGAAGTCACCGAGGAAGGACTTCACTGTCTGTATTGCGACACACTGATAAACACCGACCTCGAAAACCACATCACCTGATAATCCGCCCGTGACCATCAATTTCACCGCGATGTATCCGGGTGCTTGATATCCATTTTCCGTCATCGGCAAGCACACAGGTGATCTGGTGAATATCTACTTTTTTTCTGCCCCGTTCTTTTCTGAGGTGATTTATCTCAAGACTTACCGGAAATGTCTCCTCGCTGACGACGAGGGCATCAAAATCGGTGTCAAGAGTGGCGCCGTACTGGTCGTCCAAAGGAATGATATTCCATGTTGCCGAATACCCGGATTCCTGAATAAATGCAGTAAGACGTTCTTTGCGCTTTTCATACGGCGCAATGGGATGATTTTTCACGCCGGCGAATACATCGGTGGAAAGACCGACAATAACATGCCCATTCCTTCCGGCAAGCTCAAAAGAACGGGAAATGAGCTTTTTATGGCCGTCGTGGAGTGGACTGAATGTGCCCCCTACCATAATCTTCATTTGACGGTGACGTTAAACGTAATACCTATTATGAATAGCGATACTTCTGCCGGAACACCTGCATTTATTGCCGGAAATGCAACCGTGACCGGAGATGTTACCATCGCAGACGATGTCAGCATCTGGTATGGGGCAGTCATCCGGGCAGATAAAGACCGGATAACCATCCACCATGGTGCAAACATACAGGACAACGCGGTAGTGCACACCACCACAGGATGTCCGGTCTCCATTGGCAGATATGTATCGGTTGGCCATGGGGCTATCATTCATGGCGCAACGATTCAGGACCGTGTACTGGTTGGAATGGGCGCCATCGTAATGAATAATGCGGTTGTCGGAGAAGACAGCATCATTGCGGCGGGGTCAGTTGTCACCGAAGGAAAAGAGATACCTCCCCGGTCTCTCGTGATGGGTGTGCCGGGGAAGGTCATACGGGAAGCATCAGAGGAACAGATCAGCCATATCATGAAAAACGCCCAGTCCTATATCGAACTCGGGAAAGAGGCTAATAATGGCTGAAGTCGCAGTAATCGGCGGAGGAGTGACAGGCATTCAGGCAGCCCTTGATATTGCGAATCATGGTATCAGGGTTCACCTGATTGAACGCGAAGCGTCCATCGGAGGTCATATGGCCCAACTGGACAAGACATTCCCGACAAATGACTGTTCCATGTGCATCCTCTCCCCAAAGATGGTGGACGTGGCCCGCCACCCCAATGTAGTCATTCATACACTCACTGAGGTGAAAAGCATCACGGGAGATGTCGGCCGGTTTACGATATCGGCCATCCGGCACCCCCGGTATGTCGATGAGGATGCCTGCAACGGTTGTGGGGACTGCATTGAAGTCTGCCCGGTAGAGGTCTATAATATATTTGATGCAGGAATGGGTGTCAGAAAGGCAATTTACAAACCGCATGCCCAGATAGTCCCTAATATCACCATTCGTGATGCAGTGCACTGCATCGACTGTGGTCTCTGCTTTGATATCTGCGGCAAAAACGCTGTCCTCCGGGAAGAGGAAGAACAAGAAGTCATATTGGAGGTCGCATCGGTGGTCATTGCAACAGGTTTCCGGACTTTTGATGCAGAGAAAAAGAAGGAATTCGGTTATCTCCACCACCCTGATGTCATCACAAGCCTTGAATTTGAACGACTCATCAATGCAAGCGGCCCCACCGGCGGCAAGATAAAACGTCTCTCGGATGGGACAACGCCGGACCATATCGTCTTTATCCAGTGTTTCGGATCCCGCGACATCTCCTTAAAACGTCCCTACTGCTCAGGCGTCTGCTGCATGTATGCCATAAAAAACGCCATTCTCATTAAAGAGAAGAACCAGGATACCAAGGTCACCATCTGTTATATGGACATTCGTGCCTACGGAAAAGGGTACGAGGAATATTATATACGGGCACAGGAACTGGGGATTCGGTTCCTGAGAGGTCGCCCGGGAGAGATCATCCGAACGGCGGATGGCATGAAAATCCCTGTTGAAAACACTGAGACATCTGAATTGGAAATACTGGAACCCGGACTTGTTGTGCTCTCCGTTGGCCTCGAACCGGCAGATGGAGCAGAAAAAATTGCAGAGATGTTTGGCATAGAACGAGATGATTACGGCTTCTTTGAACAGGAAGAAGTGAAATGCGCACCGGTTAAAACGATTCGGCCGGGCGTCTATATCGCGGGTGCTGCTGTTTCGCCAAAGGATATACCGGATAGTGTAACACAGGGAGAAGCGGCGGCGATGCGGGCATTCCTTGATGCCCTCGCTGCAAAATAGGAAACATACAGAATATGCGGACAATTACATGGAACACAGCGGATCAATGCCTCTCCTACATCGACCAGACACGCCTTCCTGCAGAACAGGTGACCGTAGAGACACAGTCGGTTGCCCGTCTTGCAGACGGCATACGCCGTCTTGAAGCACGCGGAGCCCCCGCACTCGGGGTTGCCGGTGGCTACGGCGTTGCACTCTCCTGCCTAACTCATCAGAATAAAGAAACGGTAACAGCATTTCGTGATGCAGTAGAAACGGATGCTGCACTCCTCAGGCAAACCCGCCCAACCGCGGTCAATCTGGGATGGGGCATCGACCGGGTGCTCAGGACTGCCCTACAGGAGGATACCCCCGCAACTGCATTTGATGCAGCACTGCGGGAGGCACAGGCCATTGAAGCAGAAGATATCGCACTCTGCCACCAGATAGGTGCATACGGAGGCGCCCTTCTGCCTGACACCTGCACCGTCCTGACCCATTGCAATGCAGGCGCCCTCGCGTGCGTTGAATGGGGAACCGCTCTGGGGGTCATCCGCTCTGCGGTTGAAAAAGGCAAGAAGGTATCCGTTATCTCCTGTGAGACCCGTCCCCTCAATCAGGGGTCGCGTCTTACCGCATTTGAACTGCACGCAGATGGCATACCCGTCAGAGTCATCCCCGACTCTGCAGCAGCCCACCTGATGCAAAGAGGCATGATTGATGCAGTCGTGGTCGGTGCTGACCGGATTACCCCGGATGCAGTATTCAACAAAATTGGCACCTACATGCATGCCATCTGTGCGCACCACCATTCTATCCCTTTTTATGTGGCAGCCCCGTATTCCACACTGGATATGACCCGAAAAGGAATGGATGTAGAAATTGAGGAACGTGGTCGTGATGAACTGGGCTTCTGTGGTAATCGACAACTGATGCCAGATGATGTAGAGACAATCAATCCCGCATTTGACGCAACACCCCTCACGCTGGTGACGGCCATCATTACCGACCGTGGCATCTTCCGTTACCCCTATGACGAACTCACCCATTCAGATACCGGGGATGCGATATGAACACAGAACCCATTTCCTTGGCGGCAGTTGTCGAGATACCATGGTGGGATCAGCTGATATTCTTCGTTGGCGAAATAACCCTCTTCGCCCTTCTTCTGATGCTCATTGTTCCAATCATTGTAGCCATCATTATCTTTATCTCAATCCATAACCGCCATTTCTACGCACCCCGCATGCTAAAGGCGGGACTGGTGATGTCAGAGGGGATGAGTAAGGCAATATGCCGCCTTCTTGGCGTGGAGGATCAGGAACTGATCGCATTTTTTATCCGCCTCCATAACACTCTTTCCACCACCTCGTTTGAGGCAACCAATGTTCAGGAACGGGCCATCTTTATTCCCCAATGTCTGCGGGCAGCAGACTGTCCTGCACACCTCACCCCAGAAGGATTAGTCTGTAGGCGGTGCGGCAGATGCGAGGTGGGGGTAAATATCGATCGTCTTGAGAAATTAGGCTATCGTGTCTGGATCGCGCCGGGGTCCACACTCATCAAAAGGATGTTTAAAAAATATCATCCAAAGGCAATTGTTGGTGTCGGATGCCTGATGGAAGTAAAAGAGGGCATAGAGATGTGTGACAAGGCAGGAATTGTCGCAATGGGTGTTGTCACCATTAAAGACGGATGTGTGGAGACACTCGTTAACTGGCCGGACGTGTATGACGTTGCCCTCTTAGGAACAGAAGAAGGGGAAAAGATCAACTAAGGCCCGTTCCCAATCACTTTTACATTTCTTCCAGTCAGTTTTCCGGATTTTATTTTACCATATACATATATTGTTTCATCAGAAGAGACCGCACCCACCTGCACGCCAGGGCGAAGGGTGATATCTCCCCCTGCGTGCAGACAGCGAATGCGAGCTCCGTCGCAGAC
The DNA here is from genome assembly GCA_012523385.1 of Methanomicrobiales archaeon. Taxonomy (GTDB): domain Archaea; phylum Halobacteriota; class Methanomicrobia; order Methanomicrobiales; family Methanomicrobiaceae; genus Methanogenium. The sequence continues at coordinate 12,606 of JAAYIO010000184.1, read as the reverse complement.
AGTCACATCCTCAAGGACATTGAGCGAACCTTTGATACGTACCTGGCTTCCGATGATTGCATTATCACAGGTGATATCGCCTCCCACCGTTGAACGCGGACCGAGTTCGAGGGTGCCCCCCACGTCAAGGCGACCCCAGAAGTGGGTACCAGGTGCTACAATAAAATCGCCAGGAATTTTCACATTACCGTCAAAGAAGGATCCCGCCGGTGCAATGAAACTGTCTCCATTCCGGTAAACTTTCATTGAATAAATCTCCCATTTCAAAGATTATTAAGTATGCTCTCTGCCCCTGCCGCTGGATCATCCAATCAGGGCCCAGAATAGTAATACCCCAAGTGCTGCAAACATTCCATTTTTAAGCATCGATGTCGCGCCGGAATCACGCACATCCGCGGATGTGGTGCACCGAAGTGCAGAAATTACCGCGTAGAGGATGATACCGTCAGCAAAAGCAATCATGCCGAGATACCACCCTCCCCACCAAGGCATGATAGGCAGAAGGCTGATGAGAACTGCCCCTGCTGCAAGAACAGCGGCTATCCGGCATGAATTGAGCACACCGATTACCATCGGCAGAGTACGCGCCCCCCCTTCGCGATCACCTTCGATATCTTCTGCATCCTTGAGGATCTCGCGTGCAGTCATCGGGAGAAAGACGATCCCTGCAAGGGGGAGGTTTACCAGGAGTCCAGGAAGGCCGGCAACGGCTCCGCCAAAGAGGAAGATGCTCCCCGCCAGATACGATACCACAACATTTCCCGCAAGCGGCACCCGTTTTAACCACGCAGCATAGACCACCAGCAGAAAAGCGTTGAAACAGGCAATCACAAAGCAGAATGGGTGGACAAATGCCGCACATGCAATGCCAAAGACGAAGAGAACTGCGCTGTAAACTGCTGCACCCCTGACACTGACAGCACCTGAAGGAATAGGGCGGTCCGGACGATTTATTGCATCAATCTCGCGATCATAATAGTCATTAACTGCATTCCCTGCGCCGGTAATGCAGAAAACCGCCACAATAAGTAGCAAAAGAATAGGAATCATCGCTACCCCTGCGACCAACACGCCGAGCAAAACGGCAATGCCTGCGACAAGTGCATTAACGGGACGGATGATCTGCAGATACCCGCGAACATTCATGTATGATGTTGTTGCGGTTCATTTCAGATTAAATTTGTCAAAAACAATAGAGAACGGACTTGAGGGGATTTGAACCCCTGATCATTAACTTAGGAGGCTAACGCCTTATCCAGGCTAGGCCACAAGTCCACATGTTCCTACGATATTCAGCATCAGAAGGTATAAGATTACCGAACCACCACGTTTCTGGTGCGATGAGCGAGAGAGAAGTAGTGGAAGGAAGTACACGGTTTTTTATACCCGAACAGGATGAGAATTCATCATTTCCTCCCGGAAGTGCCGCGGTATTCTATAATTCCCGGATGCGCCTGAACCGTGACAGTACAAACTACCTTCTCCGTCAGCTGGACGTGTCATCATACTTTGACGCCATGGGAGCCTCAGGCGTTCGTGGGTTGAGGGTAGCACACGAATGCGGCATCCCGGTTACTATTAATGATCTAAGCCCGGAGGCAATAGCTCTCATACGGAGGAATGCCTCCCTATATCCGGACCATGATATCACCGTGACCGAAGAAGATTGCCGTGCAGTAATGTTAAGACAGCGATTTGATGTAGTGGACCTCGACCCTTTTGGCACTCCGGCGCCCTTTGTGGATATTGCTGCAACAAGTGCACGAAGGTACCTCTTTGTCACAGCAACAGACACCGCGCCTCTCTGTGGGGCGCACCTCAAGGCAGGCATCCGGAGATATGGTGCCCGCCCGATGAATACCGAATATCACAGTGAAGTGGGTCTGCGCATTCTACTGGGATTTGTTTTGCGCGAAACAGCAAAATACGACCGCGGGATAGAGCCACTCTTCTGCTTTGCCCGGGAGCATTTTGTCCGCCTCCATCTGCGCATGACAGGAGGTGCAGGCAGGACGGATAATGCACTCAAAAATATCGGTTATATCCACCAGTGCACAGCTTGTCCATGGCGTATGAGCGAGGCGGCCTTTCTTCCAACAGTGCAGGAATGCCCCGAGTGCGGCGCAAAGATGAGCCGGATGGGGCCACTCTGGGTCGGGCCCATCAATGACCCTGAGATTCTCTCGCAGATTGCAGCAGACCTAAAGGCGGACGACATGGGAGAGAGCGTACTCGCACGGTTGGTCACCCTTCTAGATGAAGAACTTTCCACCCCTGCGTTCTACAACTACCACCAGCTTGCCCGGCACTGGCATCTCTCACCGTCCCCGGTAGCTGACGTTATCACAGCCATTCGGGATGCAGGATATCAGGCATCAAGAACCCATTACGACGGACGGGGAATAAAAACAGATGCACCCCTCCATGTTCTGAAGAGTGCTATTGTTACAAAAAAGTGAGAGAAATTACGCTCTGACGACCAAACTCAGAATATCGCCATCATAGAGCTCATGGGGAAGACCGACACGCTGTGCGTCGTGCTTCACAGACGTCCCCCACACTTTTGCATACTTGAATTTTTCAACAAAGTCGCGATGCAGTTTCATACAGACTGCTTCCACGGTCGCTGGTTCACGGATGATCAGCGGTTCTTCCATATCTGCCTTCTCTCCGATCGGCTTCATGTAGATACGGATGAACCCTAACTGCTCATATATTTCATCCTTAAGTTTTTCGATATTGTATCCGCTGACTGCTGAGAGAAGAATCGGGGGCCGTCCAAACCTCTCAGTTACATCCTTATTGATCTGTGCGAGTGTCTCTTTGTCAACCAGATCAACCTTGTTGATAGCAAAGAATGCAGGCACGTAGACGCGGTTACCAAACATTGCATCAACGAAATCGTCCTGTGTCACATCTCCACGAATGAGCACATCAGCATTCACGATTTTATTTTCTGCAAGCATGGGCCGGATGTCTTCGAGATCAAGTTCCGAATTGCCGACACTGTTGAACCGGATACCTCCATATCCCCTTTTCTGGATCGTGATATCAGGTTTTTCTCTGTTTATGCGAATACCTGCATCGTAAAGTTCCTTAATGAGGACATCGATGTGCTTTTCATTGTACACATCACCCAGAAGCAGGATGAGGTCGGCACTCCTCACGACAGCAATTACTTCCTTGCCACGACCCTTGCCCATTGCCGCACCTGCAATCAGACCAGGAATATCCAGGATCTGGATGTTTGCCCCTTTGTGTTCCATAGAACCGGGCACAACCGTAAGGGTGGTGAATGAATAGGCCGCAGTTGCACTTTCGGTATTTGTCACTTTATTGAGGAGTGTGGATTTACCGACAGAAGGAAACCCAACGAGTACAACCGTGCCGTCACCCGATTTCTTTACGGAATACCCTTCACCACCACCGGCTGATGCCATGGCACGGGAGACGGCATCGTCCTTGAGACGGGCGACCTTTGCCTTGAGCCTGCCAATATGACCCGAGGTAGCTTTGTTATATTTGGTATTGCGAATTTCGTCTTCAATTTCTTTAATCTCTTCTTCAATTGAGGCCATTAGTTGTGCAGTACATATCATCGGGAGACTACTTATTGGTAGTGTATATGTTGAGTCTCAGTAGGATATCTGGCATCAGTAATACTCACAAAACGTGGAGGGGTTGCACTTTTTTTGGCGTAGTATACACGTAATAATTAAAGCCATTGGAGCAAATACACCTCGAATTGAGATTATTCAGAGAGTCATCCAAAGACTGTTTTAAAAAGGGATGATGCTTTGAACAGGGTGAAAGAAAAATGTTCCACCTAATACAAATGATGTCATATTCCCCTGACAGAGAGAAATGCCTCACACCGCCCACTCCCACCGCACAACGGATGGATCACTCGAAGGGTCAAAAGTTTAGTGGCCAGTTGTGAAAACAAGGACGATATGAGGCCATGAAATCATCGCCTCCCAAAAGCGATTGTTCACACACTATCCATGCTGCATATGGATTTGACCCATAGATAATAAAAGGCACATTGTGCAGATGAAGATCAGTCTATTTCATACCAATAGTATCACAAACACAATCCCACCAATCACAAGAACCGCAGTGCTTACCATCTGAATCAGAAAGAAGAGACGCCCATAATCTTCAGGGGTCACCGGTTAAATCCTCCCGGGCGTGACATTTTTGCTCGTTTTCTTCGGAATATATCTTCCCGCTCCATCTCTTCAAGATAATCGTCGATGTAGGCGGCAGTGTCATAGAGTGAAGGAATAAGGATGTTTGAAAGAGCATTGACTCTTCGCCGTGTCACAGCAATCTGCTCAGCAAGACGCACCAGAGACCCTTCCAGTTCGGCGAGGGTGAGTGCTTTCTTTACAGCATCCTCACAATGCCGGCATGTCACATCAAGATGAGCAGAAGGAACAGCGAGCGGATAGCCGGGTTCCCGTACATCCCGAAAGGGTTCCGGCAGGTTGATGACAGGAACAGGAGTCCCCATCACAACAGCAGTGCCCATCTTAACCTCTTCTGACGGGGAGGTAAATGAGATGGCTTCTTCCAGCCCGCGGATTCCCATGACCATCCCCGCACGCATGAGGGGCGGATATGCTGCGGCGAACGCATCTTCAGTCTCTTTGCGCAGTACTTCCCAGTCCTTTCGGAGAGAAGAGAACTGTAATACCATCGTATCGAGTTTCTCCTGCAGGAGTTCATGACCCTTCTCAGCAACCACTATCCGTTTTCTAATCCTGAGGAGTTCAATACGGGTAGGCCGGGTGCCACGAATAATCTGCCTGCTCACTGCCGCTCACCACAACGATATGTGTCAATCAGGCAGGTAGGAATCCGGTTAAGATCTTCCTCCGGAAAGATGCGCAAGAGATCCCATGCGGCATCAAGACTCTCAGTGATTGTGCGCCCTTTCGCTCGCCCCTGACCAACGAATTCACGTTCAAACCGTTCGGAAAACGCAAGATACCGCCTGTCCGCATCACAGAGCCCCTCATCCCCGATGACCGTCACCAGACTTTCCAGACGCCTCCCCTTTGCATAGGCAGCATACATCTGGTCTGAGACAGCGCGGTGATCCTCCCGGGTCTTTCCCTTTCCGATACCCCCGGACATCAAACGAGATAGGGATGGAAGAACATCTATGGGTGGGTAGACACCCTTTCGATGGAGATCCCGGGATAGGACAATCTGCCCCTCGGTGATGTAGCCCGTCAAATCGGGGACTGGGTGGGTGATGTCGTCGTCCGGCATCGAGATGATGGGTAAGAGGGTGATTGACCCATTTCTTCCGCGAATACGCCCCGCACGTTCAAATATGGAGGCCAGATCGGTGTACATGTATCCGGGATATCCCCGGCGTGCAGGCACCTCGTCGCGTGCGGCAGAGACCTCACGCAACGCTTCACATTAAGACGTCAGATCCTGAAGGATGACAAGTACATGCATGCCAAGGTCAAAGGCGAGAGATTCTGCGGCGGTCAGGGCAAGGCGGGGGGTGATGATCCGTTCTATTGCGGGGTCATCGGCATGGTTGATAAAAAGAACCGCATGCCCCAACGCACCGGTGTCTTCAAATTCATCCAAAAAGAACTGTGCGTCCTCATGCGTGATTCCCATCGCACCAAAGACGAGAGCAAACTCTTCATTGTCACTGAGGACACGAGCCTGACGGGCAATCTGGGCGGCAAGGGCGGAATGTGGCAGACCTGCACCGGAGAAGATCGGAAGCTTCTGCCCCCGCACAAGGGTGTTCATGGCATCAATCGCGGATATACCCGTCTCGATGCAGTCCTCCGGATAAGCCCGTGCAGTCGGATTGAGCACGGCACCGGCGATGTCCATCACCTTCCCGGGAATCACCGGACTGCCGCCATCAATCGGGGCGCCGGAACCGCTAAACACCCGACCAATGATCTCGGGACTGACCACCATGCGCAGGGGATGTCCCGTAAACCGGACTGAGGTGATGTCCGTATCAAGGTCACGAGTTCCGCCGAATACCTGAATAATAGCGATATCCGAGCGGCTCTCAAGCACTTCACCGAGGCGGATACCACCACCCGGGAGACGTACTTCCACCACTTCACCCTGTCCTGCATCGCCAATACCAGAGACTGCCATCAGGGGGCCTGCCACACGGACAACCGATGTATACTCACGTGCGGGAATAGTCATTTCATTCCTCCACAAAGGGTAGAGAATGCTTGTTTCATCTCACGTTCAGTCATCTCAAAATGCTCCTTAAAATCGGCATCCGGAATGGTGCCGAGTCTGAGTAACCGTTTGGATACCGGCAGGGCTGAAATCGCAGACACCGGCATACCTCTGGTTACCGCTTCTCTCCCGTACCCTGCATAATCGGTGATCAACTGCATCATCCTGTACTGTTTTTTCGGGGCACTGAACGTGTCTGCCGGGTCAAATGCATACTGAATCAGAAATGACTCGCGGATAAAACCGGCAATGTGCAGGGAGAGCTTGTCATCTTCGGGGAGTGCATCCGGCCCGACCAACTGTACAATCTCTGCAAGTTCACTCTCTTTCTGAAGGATTTTCATCATACTGCTGCGCATCTCTTTCCACTGGTCACCAACATGCTCATCCCACCATCCCTCTACATCATCCGGGTAGAGGGAATAGGAGGTGAGCCAGTTCACCGCAGGAAAGTGACGTTCATGCGCAAGGTCTGCATCCAGTGCCCAGAATACCCGGACAACCCGTAGAGTGTTCTGCGTGACCGGTTCAGAGAAGTCACCGCCCGGCGGCGAGACGGCACCGATCACAGACACAGAACCAATCCTCCCCGACGGGCCAAGAACAGTGACATTCCCTGCCCGTTCATAGAAGGATGCTAGCCGCGATGAGAGATAGGCCGGATAACCATGTTCCCCCGGCATCTCTTCAAGGCGTCCGGATATCTCCCGCATTGCCTCTGCCCACCGTGAGGTAGAGTCTGCCATCAAAGCCACATCATAGCCCAGATCACGGTAATATTCGGCAATGGTGATTCCGGTATAAACAGATGCTTCTCGTGCAGCAACCGGCATATTTGAGGTATTGCCGATGAGAACTGTTCTTCCCATCAACGGTTCCCCGCTCGTTGGATCCACGAGGGCAGGGAACTGACGCAGTACGTCTGCGAGTTCATTGCCCCGCTCCCCACAACCCACATAGACAATGATGTCAGCATCAGACCACTTCGCGAGCTGATGCTGAACCACCGTTTTTCCTGCCCCGAAAGGCCCGGGCACCGCTGCGGTTCCTCCCTTGACAATGGGGAAGAAGGTGTCGATGACACGCTGTCCGGTTATCAGGGGATCACCGGATTTCAGTTTTTTGGTGAACGGACGTGCATCCCTCACCGGCCAGCGCCGGAGCATCGTGACCGGCATCTCTGCTCCGTCATTATCGGTTACACGTGCGATCTCCGCTGTCACAGTATACTCGCCCGCCCCTGCCACATGGCTAAAGGTGCCTGCTGTTTCATGGGGAACCAGAATGGCATGCGTAAATCTGCCCTCCTGCACGGTTCCGATGATCGTGCCGGGCGTAGCCGCACCACCCGGTGTTGCCACCGGGGTGAAGGCATAGGTGCGTTTCCGGTCAAGTGCCGGCAACGATGCGCCACGGAGAATGAAATCTCCCATCTCTTCACGGACGACTTCAAGCGGGCGCTGGATACCATCGTATACCATTCCCAGAAGTCCGGGGCCCAGTTCAACAGAGAGTGGTGCACCCGTTCGTTTTATCTCTTCGCCCGGGGCAAGACCGGTGGTATCTTCATAGACCTGAATGGTTGCCACATCCTCAGAGAGACCGATGATCTCACCAATAAGACGGGTCTCCCCCACATGCACCACCTCATACATGAGTGACCCCCGCATCCCATTTGCTTCCACCACCGGGCCGGTGACACGGATGACACGTCCCGTCACTGTTCCACCCCCGGCATCTGTCCGCCAATGACCTTCCTGACCGCGGTGCTTACTCTGTCTTCGCCCCTGACGGGTCCATCCGGACCCGGAATACCAATAATGACGGGATATGCCCCCCGTGAAGGAGGAAGGGGAACATCATTGAGATACCGGTCAATAACAAACACCACACCCGTATCCGGGCGTTCAATCACATCTTCCAAAGCATGGTGTGCTTCACAGGCATCACCACACAAAATGACATCAGAGATGCCTCCTGCTCTGCAGGCAGAAACAGTCATACGATCACCTATTGCAATTATTTTCATTATTTCATATCCTCCAGCACAAGTACTCGCTCGATCTCCTCCAACGACAGAGAATCGCCTACTCCTACTGCAATCGCCTGCATATTCCGCGCCTCATATCCAAGGGAGATAAGATAGCGCAAGAGCGGCCCGCTCTCCAGATGATACTGGGTCGATACTCCACGAACCATGGCAAGCATACATTGGTCGAGGGATGCCTCAAGCACCGGAACATCACTATCCCTCACTGCCTCAGGGTGGCGGGACAGATACGATTCATATGGTGTTCCCGCCAATGCCTGCATCAGGTCCGGCAGAGACCCCGCCCGCCTCACATTGTTGAAACGTTCACCGGTGATCCCCAGTCCTCCTTCAGGAATGAGGTGGTGAACAGTCTCCTCCCGTCCCGCCCCAAACGAGAGGGCACGAATCAGTATCCGAATGTTTGCGATATCTATCATCCGGCCGGTAATCTCAGTGACTGGCGGCGAGAGGGATATATCCACACTTCGGGCGGAGAGTGAGAGATTCTTTAACACAGCAATCTCTACAAGCGCTGAGAAACGGGCGGGGTTACCTGCTGCTTCACAATATGCTGTGGCAAGTACCGGACCGAAGGGGGTAGCGGCAAACCTGCTGAGTGCATCCTCGGGCCCTGTGGCATGAACGGCTTTCCTTACCAGATCCGGAGTTAACGAACCGGCGGGCGACACCTGCCGTTCAAGGTCTGCAGGAGGGATTCCCCTCGCCCTGCCTGCAACAATCCATGCGGCTTCCCGTGTGAGGATCATCTGGGCGTATGACGTAAAATAATGCCTCACGTTGTCCGGAACATTCTCGCTGAGGCTCAGTACCCTCTCAAAATAATACCCGCGGATGACCTGTTCTGCAGTGTCGACATTCATCTCACCTCCGGGCGGGAAGGCATGGCCGGCATTCCGGAATCGGTCAAAGAGATCGGGGATGGTGTGTGCCTCAAGCACTCCTGCGATTATGGCTGGGTTCACCATTGGGTTGCCGATGGCCCGCACCCGTGCATCCGGCCGGGCAAATAACGCAATATTTAAAATAATCCGGAAATATCCGGCAGATACCGCCATCACGAGGCCCATCATAATGGCAATAGCAAGGGCGGCAACGAGAAGTGAGGTCGCATCATCTCCCGAGAGAAAACCGGAAAATAATGAAGAGAGGGAGAGGTCAGTCATGGTCGCCAAACAGTATCCGTGCTGTTTCACGGGTTAAATAGTCCCGCATGCGTTCAAATCGTGCAGAAAAACGCTGATCGCACAGGTGACTCCCGCGGGTAACTACCACTCCGCCCCCACTGCGGTCGGTGGCGTCTTCGGAAAGCAGGTCGGCGGTCACGCCGGGGAATCCTGCAAGCGCTATCTCTGCTGCATCCCGATCATCCTTTCGATAGAGCACATGATGCTCTCCAAGACCGACCGTTTCCTGTCCTTCTGCAATCAGTCTTTGTAGCACATCAGGATACTCTGGTGTGTGAGGGAGATGAGACAAGTGAGTTCTTGCCCCAGAAAAACATAGTTTGAGACCATCTTCCCGTGCCTCCCGCACCCTGTTTCGTGCTGCAAGTTCTGCCCGTGCAAGCATCTTCCGGCGGCGGGACATTCCTTCCCGTCTGCCCTCGGCAGTGATGGCGGTATATGCTGCCTGTGCTGCTTTTTCACCCTCATGCCGGATACGTGACACCTCATCATCCGCCGCATGCAGAATGCGGTGTGCTTCTACCGCGGCATCGGCATGTATCCGTGCAATAATCTCTTCCACGCCCATTCATGCACCTCCAAAAAGCCCGATGCCAAACATGATTAACACAGCAATGAGGAGGCCAAATATTGCAAACGTCTCTGCCATTACGGCGAACACAAGACTTGCTCCCATCGCATCACTCCGCTGTGCCGTTGCACCGATACCGGATGCAGCGGTCATCCCCTGCCCAATGGCAGAGAGACCAGCAAGACCAACCGCAAAACCGGCACCAATTGCGGCAAGACCTGCGGCCGCGGTGGCCGTGACATCACGAGTGATCATGCCGGTAAAGGCCATGACGAGAATCGCAACAAGGAGCCCATAGATGGCCTGCGTCTCCGGGATGACCGTAAAGACAAGCGACTTTCCAAACATCTCCTCTTTCTCTGCCGTGGCGGCTATGCCTGCCGATGCCGCAATACCCTGACCGATAGCAGATATACCCGCAAACCCAACGGCAAGTCCGCAGGCGATGGCGGCAAACCCTGCGGCAAGGGTGGCCGTGACATCATGGGTGATCATCCCCGTGAACACCATGATGAGAATCGCAACAAGAAGACCATAGATCGCCTGTGTCTCAGGAATTACTGAGAACACCAGATTTTTTCCAAACGTTTCATCATGCTCTGCGGTGGTCGCAGTACCCGCCGCCGCAGCAATTCCCTGCCCTATCGCTGATATGCCGGCGAGGCCAACAGCAAACCCACACCCAATGGCAGCAAATCCAAGGGCAAGATTTCCCGTAGGTTCTCCTGCAATCATCCCGGTGAAGGTCATAATAAGAATCGCCACAAGGAGACCATATATTGCCTGCGTCTCGGGAATGACGGAAAATATCAGACTTTTCCCAAAGCTTTCCTTATGTTCAGCAGATGCTGCCGACCCTGCCGCAGCGGCTATCCCCTGTCCAATGGCAGAGAGACCTGAGATTCCCACCGCAAGACCACATCCAATGGCAGCAAGGCCAGTTGCCTCGGTCGCCGCCGCATCTCCCATTAAAAGGCCCGTAAAAGCCATGATGAGAATCGCAACAAGCAGACCATAGATGGCCTGTGTCTCGGGAATAACGGCGAATATCAGGCTTCTGCCCATCGCAGAGTCATCCTCGGCAGTGGCCGCAATTCCCGCTGATGCCGCAATACCCTGACCAATCGCTGAGAATCCTGCGATACCGACCGCAAGCCCGGCCCCTATTGCGGCAAGACCCATGGGAAGTGGTACAGCCATGTCTCCGCCACCGATAATGCCGGTTGCGAGCAGGATGAGGATTGCTACAAGCAGGCCATACATGCCCTGCGTCTGGGGCACTGCCTGAAAGACCAACGCTCTACCAAATTTCTCCGGCCGGACTGCGATGACACCGGCACCTGTTGCACCAGCTATTCCAACACCGATGCCGGATCCTATCGCAGAGAGACCAACGGCAAGGCCTGCCCCGGTTACGGCAAGAATCGTGCCTGCATCAACTATCATTCTTTCCCTCCGGTGATTTGGTGCGGAACCGTTGTGCCACAAACGGGGAGAACTCCCTGCCGCCCGCAATGAAGAAGCGGCCGAAAAACTCTACATACTGGAGACGAAGCGCATGGATGAACCCTCCGAGGCACTGGATGAGCAGATTTGCCGCATGACCGACAACCGCAAACAGAATCCCTGCAATGAGAAAGACTGACCCGAAATCCATCATCATCCCGGACAGGATGTTAATCATCATCGCAATGCCACCGGTGGCAAGAGCCAGTGCAAGAATACGGGTATAACTAAGCCAGTCGCCGAGAAAGCCGGTGAGAGAAAAGAACCCGAGGGGGCCATTGGCCCACATAATTCCCCCAATACCCACCGCAGCACCTATCCAGGCAATGGTGGTGATAAGAGGTGAGAATACAGCCCATCCAAAGAACGTGAGGATGAGAACAGCCACAGCGGGCTGGAGGAGAAACCACGTGCCTTCCGAGAAGATCATCTCTCTTAGTTCACCGCACCGGAGGTGCTCATATGCCGCAATACCCAGACCGAGATTGAGATGAACAACACCAATAAAAAGCGACAGAATGAGCAGGTCGAGGGGATTGTTCAGAGGCTCGATGATCGTAAACGGTAATGTAATGCCGAAGTAGGCAGGCAGATCGCCAAAGAAACTCCCCATCAAAAATCCGCATACAGCACCTGCTACACCACAGGCAATGAGCACAACCGCAAGGTCGTGCGTAGTTCCGGGTGTATGTCCTGCCCCACGGAGAATCAGAAAGGCAATGAGTGCCAGCAGAATTCCATATCCGGCATCACCAAGCATGATGCCAAAGGTAAGAACCAGCACCGGCGCAAGAAAGAGCGTGGGGTCAATTTTGCCGTAGGCAGGCATACCAAACATGGCGGTGAGAAACCCATACGGTGCCAGCCAGCGGGGATGGTCAAAGGCAGATGGGACGTCTCCTGTGGCAGGTTCTGTGGTGCAGAAAGAGAGACTGTCTGCTGAATGGTCACAGAGTGACTGTATCCGGGGCATATCATGTATTTTTGCCCATCCCTGCATGACAATCAGCGAACCGGTCGTTCCAAACTTCGGAGATGCATCTTCACGC
>JAAYIO010000183.1 GCA_012523385.1 Methanomicrobiales archaeon | reverse complement strand
TCCAGCGGCCGCTGGATACCATCATAAATACTGGTCAGGAGACCAGGGCCGAGTTCAACAGAAAGAGAAAGACCAGTATTAACTACGGGTTCACCTGGTTTGATACCAGAGGTGTTCTCGTAGACCTGGATGATAGTTTTATCCCCCTCAATCCTGATGACCTCGCCCATAAGCTTCTCATCTCCCACCTGCACCACATCATACATGTGTGCATTTAAACCGACTGCGGTAACAACCGGCCCGGAGATGCGCTTAAGTGTTCCGTTTGAATTTCCTTTCACTTCCACAAATCAACACCCACTGCTCTCTTAATTTTATCACGCATTGATAAACCGCCGACCTCTCCGCCGATTGAAACGACGGTCGGTCGTACAGATTCGCCAAGCTCTGTCTGGAGGCGTTCAGGGAGACGAGTCATATCGCTCCCTAAAATGACCAGTATTGCCACTGCCTCATCCGCCATCAGCCGGGTTACGGCCTCAGTGAGTGAAGCGTCATCCTCGGCAGCCACGGTCTTTTCGACACCCGCAAGCCTGAATCCAAGAATGAAATCGCTGTTTCCGACTACTGCTATCTCCATTACGTATCACACCACCAGAAACTTGGCAATCGTCTCGCCGGGAAGCCCGGATTCTTTACCACGGGCAATCGCCCGGAGGTTTGCCACCTCATAGCGCTTACGATTCAGGTAGACAAGTGTCGGACAGATAGAAAACGGATATCTCATAGAGATACGATCCATCTGGTCGAGCATCACCCGTGTGAGCCCATTCTCCATCTCATGAAGCGGCATCGACTTGTCAGCTGAATCCATCATCTCTCCGATAGGTCCTTCGGGATACCGCTTCTTGATCTCTTCAAGAATCTCCTCCATGCTCTCTGATGCAGCCATGCGCACCAGATCATCAACAGAGATACTGCCGCCTCCAATCATGAGATTGCGGACGTCAGTCCGGACATTGCCCTTATAGAGGCGGATGACCGTCTTGATGTTCAGAAGATCGATCTCAAGCTTCAGGTAATCGCGGAACGGCTTTCCACCCTTCACGCCACTCGCAGTCTGTTTGAGAACGTACACATAATACGCCTTGAAAAGTTCATTTTCAAGATCGCCAAATGTGCCTTTCTCCATTGCCGCAGAAAACTCCCGTTCAAGAATCGGGTAGAGCGACCACGAAGTGAGCCCTTCCACGATACGCTCAGGAGAATCTTCTGCAAGGAGACGGTAAAGAATAACCCGGTCAAGGCTACCTGCCGGGATAAGTACCTCTTTTATCTTGCCTGCACGGACCCCCTGGGTCTTGCCGCGAAGAATCGTGAGGACATTATAGATATCCCAGTGCTGCTGGTAACTTGCCGTAAATTTCTTAATTGCACCTGGCATAATACCAAGCACATTCTGAAATTCTTTTGCAAGATTCCAGGAGAGAGCTTCCTCAATGAGGTCAAGACCACAGAAAGATGAGGCAAGCTCATCTATCTCTGCCTTATACTCCATCTCCTGAATCGCGTGGATTATCTCAGGCAGGCTCATATTGAGCATCCGCATGTATTCGTCGTGCCTGATAAGTTTTGACTTTCGCACACGCATGCGGGTACTCGAATAGATGTAGGGAGCAGGGCCAGTTGTACTAACTGAACTCATGTATATATCCCCCCATACCTACCCGAACAGGATATCAGATGCATCCTTCAAACCGGATTCCCATACCTCAGAGATAAAGGTGGAGTAGCTGTAATCAAGTTGCAGCGTCCCGTCAGTACTCTCAGCGATAATGCCGCCGGTGATGTCTTTTGTTCCTGCCAGTGAAAATCCGGACAGGGTCTTCAGGCTCGATAGCGCGTCCTCTACTGCACGAACATCCCGTTCATTGCAGTAGTAGACACCTGTGCCAAGTTCCTTTGCCGCTACCTTACAGAGTTCACGGATGGCCTTGCGGTGGAATTCGTCCGGAAGTGCCGCAATATCTGCGACAACACGGGCGTAGACCTCATCGAGGACATCCTTCTGTGCATTAAGTATCTCACGTTTGACGGAGAGATTAGCGGCGGCAACCGCCTGCACCGAGATATTCCCGGCCTGGCGGTTTGCCTCCTCCTCTACTACCATCTTTATTGCAATGACCTTTTTTTGCGCTTCTGCAAGAATTGCGTCAACTTCTTTCTTGGCTTCGCTCTTTATTGCCTCAGATTCCCTGATGCCCTTGTCTCTGATTTCACTGACTACAGCATCCAAAGCCATATTGTCAGTCCTCAGAATAAGAGCAGGAGTGCAACAACAAGGCCAAAGATAACGACTGTCTCCGGAATAACCGTGAAGAGCAATGCGAGACCGAACATATCTTTGTTCTCTGCTGTTGCACCGACTGCCGCACCACCAATACCAAGCTGTGCAAGACCGGTGCCCATACCTGCAAGACCTACTGCGAGACCTGCTCCAATTGCTTTGAATCCAACTGCTGTTGCCTGTGCAACCTCAAGTGTCATAGTTTCAACTGCCATAATTTATTCCTCCGTAAATTTCCGTAATTTTCCAAATGGTTCGTATTTTTTGCCTCCACCAGTATAGAACTTGGTGAAGAATTCGACATAGTGTAAACGAATCGAGTGTAGTGCGC
>JAAYIO010000182.1 GCA_012523385.1 Methanomicrobiales archaeon | reverse complement strand
GATGAGATTATTGCACGGGTTGAAGTTCAGGAGGGTTCTGAACTTGTCGGAAAAAACCTGAAAGAGGCCTCGCTGAGCACGGTAACAGGCATGGTTGTTCTTGCCATCCGTCACGAGAACAAATGGAAATATCGTCCAAGAAAAGATGAACAGTTGCGATCCGGAGATATTATCATCGCCAAAGGTCGCCGCGACGGAGAATGTCGTCTGTATTACCTCTCCCGTGGAACATAATCGAACGCGAATGCCAAAAATAGTTTAAAACAAATGAATCAGAGTGTGAAAAAAATGAATGATGGAGAAATGACCGTTTATCAGCTCTCCTCTGCATGCGATGTAGGGGATGTGGAAGAGGGCAAAGTGTATATTGTGCGTGTGCAGGGATTCGCTGATTTTGGCACATTCGTGTATCTTAATGACCGGATTAAGGGTCTGATACACAAATCCAATGTGAAGACCAATCATAAGGAAGGGGAAACCGTATTCGTTCGTATACGGGAAGTGCGCAAAAACGGTAACATCGATCTCGAGGAGATTGTCCCGACCAGGTACCAGACAGAGACAGTGACAAAGAAACTCTCAACCATCCGGCTGAATGACCTTCCCAACAAAGTTGGCAGACATGTCACCCTTGAGGCAGAGATTGCCCAGATAAAGCAGACCTCCGGACCTACGATATTTACTATCGTTGATGAAACGGGAACAGAGGATGCGGCAGCGTTTATAGAAGCAGGCGTGCGTGCCTATCCTGAGGTTGAACTTGGAGGGATGGTCTCTGTCTCAGGTGAGGTCATGCTCAGGAACAACCGCATTCAGATCGAGGTATCAAATATGCGGGTTCTCTCCGGTGAAGAACGCGACGGTGTGGAAAAGCGTATTGCAGTGGCACTGGACCTGCGCGCTGAACCGGAAGACGCTCCGTTCATGATTGAAAGTGAGGTGTTGGAACGCCTTAAACCGGAGATGAAGAAGGTTGCAAAGATAATCCGCAAGGCAGTCTTTACTGCTCAGCCGATTGTGCTACGCCACCATGCAGACGCGGATGGTATTACTGCCGCAGTTGCTGTTGAACGGGCCGTTACCTACCTTATTCGTGAGAATGGTGGCGATCTTGATACCGAGAGCCACATGTTCAAACGTGCTCCCTCAAAAGCCCCATTCTATGAGATAGAGGACATCACGCGTGACCTTGACTTCGCCCTGAAAGATTTTGCGCGGTATGGGCAGAAACTGCCGCTCATTGTCATGATGGACAATGGTTCCACAGAAGAGGATGAGCCTTCCTATCGGATGGCAAAGATATACGATATTCCTATTGTGGTTGTTGACCACCACCACCCTGATGAAACTACGAATGCCTATCTCGATGCGCATGTGAACCCGTACCATGTCGGTGGAGACTTTGGCGTAACAGCAGGCATGATCGGCGCAGAACTTGCCCGCATGATCTTCCCGGGTGTAGAGAAAGAGATCCGTTATTTCCCTGCTATTGCAGCAGTGGGCGACCGCAGTGAAGCACCGGAACGCCAGCAGTATCTGGATCTTGTCCGTGATGAATGGAGCGAGGAGAAATGCAAGAATGTCGCACTTGCTCTTGATTACGAACAGTTTTGGCTGCGGTTTAATGACGGGCGCGAGATTATAAAAGACATCCTTGGTGTTACTGAAAACTATGAACGTCATGAGCGTTTGGTAACGCTCCTCGTAAATGAAGCAAATCTCGCCATTGAAGAGCAACTCAGTGCGTCAATGCCACACGTCATCGAACAGGATCTTGCAAACACGGCAAAACTCTTCATGCTGGATGTGGAAATTTATGCACACCGCTTTACCTTCCCGCCACCCGGAAAGACCTCCGGTGAGGTACATGACATCCTTCGCCAGCGTCATGCAGGCGTACCAGTGGTAACGCTTGGCGTTGGGCCTGATTTTGTCGTCATCCGGTCGCGTGGTGTTATGATGAACATTCCAAAGATGGTGCGTGAACTAAGAGAAGAGGTCATCGGCGGTGGCGTGAACGGTGGGGGCCATCTCGTCGTTGGAAGCATCAAATTCGTCGAAGGAATGCGGGAAACGGTACTCAAAAGCCTCATTGCAAAGATTGAGGAGTATCCGGT
>JAAYIO010000181.1 GCA_012523385.1 Methanomicrobiales archaeon | reverse complement strand
GATCATTCCATCTTCATCAACCCTGAAATCCATACGATGGCGGCTTTCCTTGAGTTGTATCCATACTGTCAGGGACTTGAGGTGAAGCAAGGGTAAGGGACATGCAAGATACGTAGTGATTACGCCCATCATCTTCAGAAAGGATTCATCTTTAATCACGCCCTCCTATTTTCTCTCTCTTAATCTGTGCATATTCGGCCAATTATCGGTGCATCATACCTGAATACCTGCAAAGAACCAAACATCCCCATTGAACATCCGATTTTATTGCTCAGACTCACCATGAAAAATTCCGGATTATTCCCAATTCTTGCCTCAAAATTTATAAAAGACTCTCAAATAATATAAAAATGTTTTTCGTCTTAAAGGTAAACAATCAATTGCTCATATAATATTGAAAACAAGCACTTCAAAATAGCACCAATACCCAACAGTACAAAATCCCGAATCCCTGATGGTGATTACGAAGATGGATTCGTTGTTTTGAAATATCACAGAACCTCTGTGAAGAAAAACCGGCAAAAGTCATCCGTATCACATGAATCAAGAACAGATCGCATTGAAAGAGATAGAATTCATCATCGACAATGATCGGATGAGCTCAACGTATAAGATGGCACTTTATAAGGGCGCAATCGAAATCTCTTACAACCATACAAAAAAGGCAATTTTGAGCAGTGATTCCAAAAAAATTATCTTTCCTCTGTCCTACATCACTGCATACTTCATCCGGTATTATTATCCGTTATTTGCCAGTGGTTTATTTATTCCTCAATTGACAATAGAATCTCAAAAAAATAGACCTTCCTCATCTCAATCAGCATTCCGAAAAGATTTCTCTCTAATTATTGAATATTATTCAAATAACGGAGGATTTCTCAAGCTCTGGGAGCACATGCAAAAAGATACCATTCCTCCAGGAATCAACGGTGTATGGAATACATTGTGTTCCAAGATCACTACCACCATTGTCAATGAACCAATGAAATATTTCGGCAATAAAAATTCACAACAGATGTATACGGTATTTCAGCCTGTACCCGACTGTTCGCCAGAAAATTACGTTGAAGAATTCCCGGGATGTTCGGTCAACAATAGTTTTTTTTCATATTCTGTGGAATATCATAATCTATTCAGTAAACCGCTCTGTTCAAAACGTCTGATAGAGAAAGTCCACCAAAGATGGTGTTCGTTCACTATGAATCTGGTGGATGACACATCCGGAATTTCATCCAAGCTGGTTATGGATATCCTCAGAAATGCAACAAACAGCCAGACTGAAACGCAAAGTGAGAAGAACATTCCTGTTGTTTCAGAACGCCCACCCCTCTATATTATTCCCCTAATCCAAAATTCCCTTTCTAAAGAAAAAACTGATATCGCCTGTGATATTTTATCATATTCAGCCGAAAGTGTTGTGAATTCGCTGCATGAAACCATCAACGAATCTCATGCAAATATGATTGCTGTTAAATCTGGGTGGGTTGAAGCAGAAAAAGAATTATTTCAATTGAATTCAGATATTGCAATTTCAAACGCAGCCATTCAAAAAATTACAAACCAGTATGGTATCGTAACCGAACCGGTTCCTGCGGCTATTGCTGCATTGGAAGATAAGAAATCCAGCGTTAAAAATGAACTCAATTCCGATGAACAAACAACCCGGCAGGAAAGAAATGATCTGATCCGACAGATTGAAGCACTGAAATCAGATAAAAAAGAGCTTGGATATCTCCACGACATGATCTCGTATGACAATGCGGAATTCACGAAAAAGAAGGCGGAGGTTCTCGAGCTAAATAGAGAATTTGTGAGTCTTGAAAATAAATTGCGTTGACGGACACCTTCATTTGGCTATGTTGGAATGCCCATAAAGAGGTTTTTGACTCACTGCGATGACATCGCATCTGATTTCCTGTTGCAATCAATTCATCTGTAT
>JAAYIO010000180.1 GCA_012523385.1 Methanomicrobiales archaeon | reverse complement strand
CGTCAATGGCTCTCTGTCTGGCCGAGAGCCTCATTACCTGCAAAGAATTTGATCCAAAAGATCAACTTATGCGATATAGTGACTGGTATCACAACGGACATCTGAGCAGTAATGGTACATGTTTTGATATCGGCACTACGACAAGAGCAGCGATTATCCAATTCGAAGAAACGGGTGACCCACGTTCTGGTCTTACCGAACCCTGGTCGGCATCAAATGGATCCCTGATGCGCCTTGCACCGGTCCCCCTGGCGTATGCAAAGACGCCTTCCCGGGCAATCGAACTCTCTGGTGAATCTTCTAAAACGACTCATGCCCTCCACGTATGCGTGGATGCATGCCGCTACATGGGTTCCCTCATTGTGGGAGCGGGCTCGGGATATTCAAAGGCACAATTACTTTCTCCTCATTTCTCTTTGGTGGAAACGTATTGGGAGAATTTTCCCCTCACACCTGAGATTCAAACAATAGCAAACGGCTCATTCCGTGAAAAAGAGCCTCCTGAAATTCAGGGGAGAGGATACGTTGTGAAATCACTCGAAGCAGCGTTGTGGGCATTTTCCCGGACCGAAACGTTTGAAGAAGGGTGTCTTTTGGCAGTGAAGCTTGGAAACGATGCGGACACAACAGGAGCGATATATGGGCAACTTGCCGGTGCATATTACGGTGTTAATGCACTTCCTGAGGAATGGAAAAACGCTATTGTACAAAGAGAGTTGATCGAGCATTTTTCAAGCGAATTGTTTTTCCTAGCCGCACGATTATAAAAGGAGAAATGTGTGAAAGGTTTTTCATCACTATAAAAGGCGGGAAATGGTCGCCCGAAGAGTGAACTGCTTTCAACGATAAGACGCGAGTAACCATATAGGGCGCATCGTCTGATATCCGTCATAAGTCAGATGGTTTTTTTAAATATATGTGGTGGATTACGTAATTGAAGTGCTATATCTCAAAACCGACTTTTTAAAATGGCTAAAAACCTCCTTAAAATTAGTTAAATCCAAAAATAATCTTTTTAATCCGAGATTCATTACCAACCGGCAGCATTATCCCCTTTTCCGCCATCCCTCACATGAATAATATGCCATACATTTACTATGGTCAGGGTGTTTCGGGATACTATGGAGACTTCCTCGAGCGTCTGATGTCCCATCTCGCTCTTGAGGGAACGGAGATCACCAGCGAATCACGTCAGGATGAATCTGCACAGATGTGTGTCCGCCGGACCGGCGAGGAAGGAATGCTCGAGGTCAGGGTAGATGGAAAGAATATCAAAGTCGCTTACACCGTCACCCGGGAAAAACGGGAAGTGAAGAGAGGCATGATGGGGGCCATTGCCGGGGCGGGACTCGGCGGCATCCTCGGCAGCGTACTCAGTCGCGACAAGGAAGGTCTCGGTAGTGCAATCACCGGCGTCCTTGGGGGGGCGGCTGCCGGCGGAGCGCATGAGGCATACTATGGGTATGAGGATTCCCGTCAGGAGAGGACTGCCTTTGCCGCACTTCTTGCAGAGAAAGTCAAAGAGGTGGAGGATGAACTCCAGTATATCATACAGGGGCAGGAAGAGTCAAAGGAGGCACTCCGTGAACGTAGCCGTGAGAGTAATGCCCGAGAACAGGACAAAGAAGATGAGGTGAGATCTTCTCTTGAGTATGCCTACGGGGATCTCCTTGCCCTTCAGGAGGAACTCGAGCTCCTTGCGGAAGAAGGACGAAATATCGGAAAAGCAAGGAGCAGAGCAGAACGTGCGGATAAACTCTATCAGGAAGCAGAAGAAGCATGTGATGCGGTGGATTACACAAAATCCCGGGCAAAACTGAAGGCCGCTGTCTCGATGATCGAAAGTTCACGGAATATGCTCAACGAGGAATAATCCTCTATTTTCAGACAATAGCAACGATAGGATAAGTTCCAGCACTCTCAAAAGAGTATGACTGCTTTTTTGCATCCATGATAACCAAGAACACGGATACAAATTATCGGACCTGCATTATGGAAAAATGTATTGAATCTCTGAAACAGAAAAAATTAAAGATTCTTCAGCGCCACAATATCTGCCACACCGGTTAATTTCCAGATATTAGAGCGCTCCTCTTCAAGTATTGACTCAACCGGGTCAGAAGGGTCGTGACCCAATGCCGCTAGAATATTGAGCGAGAGACGATGTTCGTGAATCAAGTCCAAAAACATATTACGCACTTTCTTTTTGGCAATCGCATCCTCTTCCTGCACCAACCGTCCCTGCATCGTGACAAAGGTATAGCAGGACATATCCGGGGAATAGCGTTCTATTTCAACCGAAACATACGGGCTCCTCTTGAAAAGCTCGTTTTTCCGGCCATACTTCGTTGAGAGGAAATACAGAAACTTTCCGTCAAACACGTATATAAATGGGGCAATATACGGGTATTTCTCTCCCTGAAAAGCAATCCTCGATACATACCCTTCGCGAATAAGATCGCCGTATTCCTCTTTACTCATTTGCGGGATTTTGATGATCTCCATATCACACCTCACCGTATCTACTCCGAAATTACGTAGTCAAACTAATAAAAGACTCGCATTTATACCGGGGGCAAACAAAAATCGTGATTCTTTTACGGACTCACATAATACATATCTGTTTTCCCGTCAAATGAGATGCAATCAATCTTCAGGAAAACGGGAATGAATCAGGTTTACATCATCGGACACAAGAAACCAGACACAGACAGCATCTGCAGCGCTCTTGCGTATGCGGCATACCTGAACCGAAAAGATCCGGGAAAATATATTGCGGCACGCTGTGGGCCAGTCAATCCGGAAACTGCTTTTGCGCTAAAGAAATTCGGGTGCGATGCACCTGAGTATATCGAGAGCGTTGTACCCAGTGTCTCCGACATGCCGTTCACCTATACGATGAGTGCTCTGGCACATCTCCCCACTATCGATATCGCCGACCTGATGACCACGGATGATGTCCGTAATTATCCGCTCACTGATGATGAAGGCCGGTTTCTGGGCATCCTCAGTGAGTACGGTCTGGCACGTACCTATATCACCCGCCAGAAGATAGGACAGCTCTCGTTTGCTCCGATAACATTGGAGAATCTCAGCCGAATCTTAAATGGCACTATTGTTGTTCCATCAGATGATCTCATCGAGGGAAATGTCTACACCGCAATCGATGCCCTGCATGTCACCCTCTCACGACTGACTAAAAATGACATGGCAATTGTGGGTGATAATGAACCGGTTCAGCTGGCTTTGATTGGTGCAGGCATCGCTGCCCTCATCGTTGCTGATAATGCACCGGTGGGTGAGCGGGTTATTCGTGATGCAAAAGAACGGAAAGTTGCTGTCCTTTCCACAAGCCTTGATGCGTTCGGTGTCGGAAAGATGATCAACCTTTCACTGCCCGCACGCCACATCATGGCCACCGACTGCCCGGTTATAACCCGAGACACAACCATTGAATACGCGAAACATCTCGTCTCTGAATCACGTTACCGGACTGCCTGTATCGTGGGTGAAGACAACCGGTATCTCGGCATGCTCTCACGAAACACCTTTTTGCAGGACGTGGCAAAAAAGGTGATACTTCTCGACCATAATGAATATGCACAGGCCGTGGACGGCGTTGAAACGGCCGAAATCCTTGAAATAATCGACCACCACCGTATAGGTGCTATTACCACCCTCAGGCCCATACGGTTCTTCAATGACCCTGTGGGGTCAACCTGCACGATCATCACCGAAAAATACATGGATTCAGGCATCGACCCCGATAGCCGGATAGCAGGCATTCTCCTCTCGGGCATCCTCTCAGACACCCTTGTGCTGCGTCTTTCGACTACTACCGAACAGGATCATGCGGCGGTCAAATATCTTGCAGATCTGACCGGAACGGATGTTGAAGAGTATGGCACTGAACTTATTCGGAAAGGAATGGACTTTGGCAATGCCTCCATGCATGACATGCTAACCGCCGATATGAAGGCATATACCCTCTTTGGCAAATCCATTGCCATCTCACAGGTGATGGTGCCCACCTATGAATATGCAGAAACCCATGCAAACGAGATACGGAAAGAGGCGGATTCTATCCGTTCGACACAGAATCTGTATATGTTTGTGGCGCTTTTCACGAGTATGTTTGAGGATGGAAGTGTGGTATTTGCATCCGCACCGGCTTCTGTTCTTGAGAGTCTTGAGCTTTCTGGGGGTCTGGTTACGATGAAAGGGGTGATGTCACGCAAGAATGACTTCATCCCATTTCTCGGCAATTTGTTGAAAAACAACTGATTTTTTAGTTTACCTTTTTTTTGAAGGTGAGTTGCGTCCTATTTTTGGCACTGTCCCGAAACAGGGCGTTTCGTTCAACGCGGGAATATGGACAATCATTGTTTTCGTATTGAACCGTTTTCATTTTTCCGAATGGGTGCAAACGTAAAATCATTTCAACAGAAATCGTGATACCCGATATTCCGGACAACTACTGACGTGAGATAATGATTTGATTACAATTTACTGACAAAACCAAATGAAGGCCAGACCGCTGACCATACCATCATCCTAATTTACGTAGTTAAATATTCGTCCAATCCTGAAAATCAGACCGATAAACCAGGAAAAATTGGATTCAAAAAGTATTTTAGAGTATCATTCATCCGACCGGCGCAACATGAGAACGGCTGCGAAAACCAGTCCAGACAGAACCGACAGGAACCCCAGAGAAAGAGGAGTGGAAACAGGCGCCGCTGGGTTCATCTGTGCGACCACGCTTACCGTTTCGCTCGGTGGAAGGTTGATCGTAGATGTCCAGTCATTATACCCGGCAAGACGTATCAGAATCTGATACTGCCCTGCTTTCATAGGAAGGGTCACCGGCGTAATGCCTTTCACTGCATTATCGATGTAGACAGACGCACCCGTTGGTGATGAAGAGAATGAGAAAATGCCCCCTTCCACAGGTTCAATTGGTAGAGTAGGGACGGCGGTCTCTACTGGTGTGACCGGAACAACATCAGCAGGAAGGGAATAAAGATACAGGTTGCCGTCAGATGAGGCCACCGCACATGCATTTCCGGATGGTGTGAGAGAGACACCATTTATTGCTGTTGTGGCGGACTTCTGCATGACCTTCTTTCCGTCTTTTTCATAAATCATCGCAATACCGTTCGCGCCTCCCAGCGCAAAGTATGCCCCCTGCAATGAAGCCGAGACACTGTTCACTGTTGTCCCCGGATTCAACTGGGACACAATTTCACCGGTATCGTCAAAGATATAGGTATAGGCATCATTTCCCCCGGCAATCAGGTATTTCCCATCAGGGGAGAGAGCAAGCCCAAACACCTGCCCATTGATCTGATAACTCCAAACCTTCTGTCCGGCAGTGTCCAGCACGGTGATCATAAAATTACGGGTTCCGGCACCAATGAGATTCCCATCCGCGGTGACAGAGACCGAGAGAACCGCTGCGTTCATTTTATACGCCCACTCCTCTGTACCAGTATTTGTGTAACGGTAGACCTTTGAATCGGCACACCCTACTGCGATTACAGAGCCGTCTGCAGAGATATCTACATCATTTACCACGCCGCGGAACCGTTTAGACCAGAGCAACGTTCCTTCACGGTCGTAGACAAAGAGGTCTCCGATATCAGTGCCTGCCACAACATATCCTGCACCGCTCGAAACAGCCACACCCCATACGGGGGAGTATGTGTCAACCGTCCAGAGGTGATCTCCATCAATTGTTAGGAGATACACTTTCCCGTTGTATGTTCCTGTAGCCACAAATGCGCCATCAGGGGAGATATCGCAGTCATAGATGTTCGTTGGTTGGGAATAGACCCATTCTTCAGTTGCAGTAGGGGATTTAGCCCCTGCACTACCTGCCATTGCAGCACATCCAACGATAATAATGAACAGGATCATCATTACCTGAGTGTGCCTGAATGCAGGTCTCCACGCATTAAACCATTTCATGCCAATCACGACCGGATACTTCAGAGTATCGTATATCAGAGAAGTTGTGATACGACTATTTAAGACTGCGGCCTAAGATGTCCGTTATGCAATCCGCAAACACCCGAATACCTGTGAAACAAGGCATTCGTCCATCATTTTCTGAATGATTTTTTGTGTGCGTTCGGATTCTTTTCCACAGGCAGAAATCACGACGTCTGTCGGTGAAGGGCCGTTATCCAAAAGATATCTCAGAATTTGCCCTCGGATCTGCCGGTCCGATCCCTCGAACGTGGCCTGCACCGTGTAGCCATGACTCCGCCGATTCGGATTTTTCACTCCTTGTTTGAGCATTGCACCATAGTCCATCAGTGCATAATACCATTCCCGGGGATTGGTTTCATCAAGAGTCTGGCGGACAAGCGGCAGGATTTGATCGTCATGCACCTTCTCTTCTTCCGGGAAAAAGAAATGAATAAAGACCCGTCGGATATTGGTCTCAATAAAGACGACTGGTGCACTATATGCAAATGCGGCGATAGATCCCGCAGTGGCAGGTCCGATACCCGGAAGGGTGACAAGTTCTTCGGGTGTCTTGGGAAGTTGTCCGTTAAACTGTGTCATCACCTGTCCGGCAGCGTCCCGCAACATCTTTGCTCTTCGGTTGTATCCCATCCCCTGCCAGACACGGAGCACATCTTCAAGTGGTGCTGCTGCAAGTGAAGAGAAATCAGGGAAGGTTGCCATGAACTCAGGATATTTTGTCGTGACCCGTGCCACCTGTGTCTGCTGGAGCATCACCTCAGATACGAGGATAGCATAGGGGTCTGTGATATCCCGCCATGCCATCTCTCTGCGGTGCGTCCGGTAATACTGCCAGATTATCTCACGAAATTGCGAAACGGCATCCTGAGACAAGAGCGTGTACGCAGAAACAACGGTAAACGGTGTAGTATTGCCGAGAAAAAAAGGGGATGCGAATGGGGAATCAGATTTGACCATGGTAATGCGATAATGGCTCAATCGTAAGTGAATCTTTCTTCAGGCAGCGAATTGCCTGTGCAGCTGCATTAGCTGCCTGAATCGTGGTAATGAACGGAATATTGTAATCCAGGGCCGCCCGCATAATACGAATATGGTCCAGCCGGGAGTATTTATCAGCAGGTATATTGATTATCAACCGTAGCTCTCCCCTCCGCATCAGATCAATGACGTTGGGTGAACCTTCCTGCACCTTTCTCACGAGGTTTGCAGGAATACCCTGAGACTCAAGGAATGCAACCGTCCCCTCAGTTGCAAAGATCTTCAGGCCCAGTTCATGGAGATTCTGTGCTGCTGAGAGGATGCCCTCCTTGTTCTCTGCATCGACCGAGATAAAGACATTGCCTTCCAGCGGCAGTTCATTATCTGCTGAAAGACATGCCTTGTAGTAGGCACGGCCGAAGTCGTAATCAATACCCATCACTTCACCCGTTGATTTCATCTCGGGGCCAAGAATGATCTCAACACCAGGGAGCTTATTGAAGGGCAACAGCACCTCTTTTACGGCGACGTAGGACATCACTGGCTCGGTATACCCCATATCAGCGAGTTTCTTGCCGATCATTACCCTTGCGGCAATCTTTGCAAGCGGCAGACCAGTTGCCTTCGAAACAAAGGGAACCGTCCGACTGGCTCGTGGATTGGCCTCAAGGATATACACCACCTCATCTTTTACCGCGAACTGGATGTTGATAAGCCCGACCACACCCATGCCCACGGCGAGATTTTTAGTATACTCCCGCACCGTCTCAATCACGTTTGTGCTCAGAGACTGGGGCGGAATCACGCAGGCAGAGTCCCCCGAGTGCACACCAGCCTCTTCGATGTGCTCCATGATGCCGCCGATAAGGACATCTGTTCCATCGCAGACCGCGTCCACATCGATCTCGATTGCATTCTGCAGAAACGAATCAAGAAGGACAGGATGCTTCCGGCTGACCCGCACCGCCTCATGGATATAGGTCTTGAGTTCAATCTCGTCGTGAACCAGCTCCATTGCACGCCCACCGAGCACATAGGATGGCCGCACCAGAAGCGGGAACCCGATCGTCTGTGCAATGGCAAATGCCTCCTCCTCAGAGTAGGCTGAACCATTCGCCGGCGACGGAATGTTAAGTTCTTCCAACAGTTCGCTGAACCGCTCACGATCCTCTGCCATGTCCATCGCATCCGGAGAAGTGCCAAAAATTTTGGTTTTTAGATTTCCGGACTGCACCGCCCGCTCCAGCGGCAAAGCAAGGTTCACCGAGTTCTGGCCGCCAAACTGAACCATCACCCCTGCGTAATTATCCGACTTCAGAATGTTTGTGACATCCTCAAGCGTCATCGGCTCAAAGAAGAGCCGGTCTGATGTGTCATAATCGGTCGAGACAGTCTCAGGATTATTGTTGACGATATGCACCTCAACACCTTCCTCACGCAGAGCCATCACCGCATGCACAGTACAGTAGTCAAACTCAATGCCCTGCCCGATACGGATGGCACCCGACCCGAGGATGAGAACTTTTTCCTTTTCATCCCGGATGATCTCGGTCTCATCTTCCCAGGTTGAATAGAAATACGGCGTGACTGCCGGGAACTCAGCGGCGCAGGTATCGACCATT
>JAAYIO010000179.1 GCA_012523385.1 Methanomicrobiales archaeon | reverse complement strand
GTGTAAACGAATCGAGTGTAGTGCGCCACCCAGAACACCAAGAGCAAGGTTCAGTGTGTGGCCAATCAAAAACACAACGACTCCAATTAAGATGAGAATAACCCCGACAACACTCAGACTTGCCATCTGCGGTTCAATGATGAGTTCAATTGCGATAAAGTTTGTAACCATTGCAATTGCAACTGACGAAAGACCTACTGCAGCAAGACGGGTGTAGGACAGCACGTGGCTGATAACTGTCGGAAGTTCCATAAGTTCAAGCAAAGAGTCCTGCCCGATACCGATAATTCCCACAAGGAGAAGAACCGCACCAGCGATACCAACCGCGTTGAATCCTGCTAATATTGCAGGGAATCCGCTGAAGTCGGGCATCAGTGGCATAGCAAACATGGACCACAGAACAAGAAGTATTCCCCACAGGACCAGAATCCAGCCAAACTGGCCGAAGATAACTTTACTCCGGTGGCGGTCAGGCTTCATCATCCTGTGTGCATTGTACATATGGAGTGCTCTGCCGAGCGTAATGTGAAGAATACCTATCCAGGCGGTAAGAACCAGCATCAAAACTGCATCCGGGGCGCCCCCGCTTGCATGACTGCCGATATTTAAGTGACGGTTAATCCCGATAGGTGACCACGGAAGGGCAAACCCAAGGGCTTCACTGTATATCAAACCAAAGATGATACTCGAAACACTTGCGTTTCTGAGCACAACAAGGAGTTCTTTCCCTGCACCCTCTTTTATGAATTTCCTGAGATACAAACTGAGAGCCAGGATAATAATACCGTAGCCGACATCACCAACGATGAAACCAAAGAATATCGGGAAGACGATAGAGACCAGAATGGTCGGATCAAATTCTTTGTATTTTGGACGTGCATAGATGTCCATCAGCATTTCGGTCGGTTTCGAGAAATCAGGATTATGATACTCAACCGGAACTGCTTCTTCAACAGGGTCAAATTCGACCTCTGAAATAAAGATCTTGTCGCCGGTTACCTTTTGCAGATCTGCCATGAGTTGTGCTACCGTATCGGCAGGAACCCATCCTTCTGCTACAAACTTCTCTTGTGTGGTGGCGAACCGAAGCGGTGCCTGAGCACGCTCCACTTCTGCCGTGAGAAGCTCATCGCACGCCACCAGAAACGCTGCGTTATTCTTACTCTGAGTGATAATTCGCTCAGATACGTCCTCAAGTTTCGTTTTGAGTTCGGTAATCTTTTTTGTGTAGTCTATCGTCAGATACCCTGCTGTTTCATTCCCATCAGGAATCGGAATAGGCTGGAACCCTGCTTCTAAGAGTTCACGTTCAGCCACAGCGGCATCGGCACGGGAAACAACCGCAATCAGAAGGTTGCTCTTTTCATACGCACCAATGAACATCTCATTTGGGACGCCGAGACTAACAGGGACCGAAACAAGCCCTGCAAATACTACAAAATTGTCAAACCCTTTCAGGTCAGCAAGATTTGTGGGAAATACAGTAAATGGTTTCAGCTCTGTAATCCGTGTCTCGTAGTCACGAATCATGTTCTCAAGCGAAATCTTTTCGCAAGAGAGTGCTGACGCATCCTTTTCGATAGTCAACAGTTCACTATCAATGCGCTTTTTGACCGCAGATGTCGAGATCTTCGTTTCGTCTGCATCCATGGATTTACTAGATACACCATAGGTGTTCTCAATCGAACGGATACGGACAAGATCTGACGATGATTCACTCGCTCCAGGGAGAGGCATGCCTATTTTACATCCCTCAAGGCCCTTTGGATCGGATTCTACAAAATCTTCGATATGGAAGAGATTGTGACGATACAACTCACGTACTACGGCTTCAAGCTGATCTTTCGACGCTGCAATAAGCAGCTTGCTCATTGTCTGTGGTTCAAACATTGAGCCTCACCTTGAAATGGTTCACGAGCTGGTCAACCGCTTTTTCAAGGTTTTTTCTCGAATTTGCCCGCACAGACGCAGCTTTTGTTTCACCATCTGCGATGATAACAGCACTCTGCTTCTTAGCCTTGGCGTGCGCGTCAGAAATTCGCTTGGCTTTGTACTCTTCAGCACCTTCAGTTTCTTTGGCAATCAGATTTTCGGCTTCGATACGCGCATCGAGCAACATTTTGGTTTTCTGCTCACGCGCAGCCAGAATCATAGATTTGCTTTCTTCTTCTGTCTTTTTGATGCTCTGTAAGACCTCAGTCTTCATCCATCCCTCCTCTCACGGCAACACAATAACTCATGAAAAGGAAGTGTATTAATGGTTGTTATTTTCAGCGCAGACCAGAATGGTGCCATCATCGGAAAAAACATTCAGAAAAAGTCTGTTTCCAAAAAAAAAGAAAATCGGGATAATACTCCCACAGGTATTGAAAGGTGTTTGGTACCAGAAGAAGAGCGTTTTCCTGCCGGTCATATTCAGACAGGAACGTCTCTTTTATTCAGGTATGATACCAGATACTCACCTTCGCCGTAACGGGCCGTTTTTCCTCATTTATCAGAGCAATCTTGAGGTCCTCGCTACCGATCTGAGTGTATGTCCCGGACGTCACGTCATCATACCGCGCAACCAGATTATAATTTCCCGCTGCCCTCATTGTTTTATTTTCGAATTTCATTAGCTCATCGGGCGTCAGGAACAACAGGGTCAAAAGACCGTCAGACTTAACTTCAACCCGGAGATTCTGAAATAGTTTCCCGTTTTTGTTTGGTTTAAACGACTCGAACCCCTCAAGCCCCCCGATTGGAACACTCTCCTCTAAACAGACAAGCCATCCCCCATTCAAATAGGTCATATCAGCAACAAGCGTCGGCTCTGCGGTAACGACCACCAGCGATATATCTGTCTCCTTCTCCTCTGCATCCATGCAACCACAGCACAGACAGCAGATACACAGAACAAATGCAACACAGATAGCAGCAATTTTCATATTCATCAGTTAACCTCTCCTGTCAATTGTGTTGATGCCAGAGTAGTTTAACCGTTTCCTTCAGTGCATCACACACCCCCGCACAACCGCCTTGTTTGCCTGTTCACCGTGCAGAAAGCGACCCAGGCGGATACAGAAAAAACGCCATCCGCCCCGGATCAAACCCCGAGAGGCGGACATACCTGCCAAAAGCTGCCATCCCCAGACTCGCGAGCTCCCCCGATGAACAGATAACGTCCTGTTCCGGATGGGTGCCCCGGACAATATCCGTCCGTGGCATAATACAAGAAGCGACCGAGAGTACCATCCTCAGACGGGCCGAACCCGGATGCCCTTTAGGAAGCACTACAAGTGGCTGACGATATGTACGCACCAGCTCACAGAGCATCCGTGCCTGTTCAGGGTCACCGCCTTCCGGCGCTGACACGACAATCAGGTCCCCGCGATGCACACCCTGAAACACCTCTCCATCAAACGTCTGGAGAGGCAGGGCAAAGGTATCCGGGGATCGTGCAATCAGAAAAAAAGAGGCACCCCCCCGAATGAGAAGATACCCGCAGGAGAGGGGAATGTTCATACTGCCGTCACATTTTCAGATTCACACGAGGGGCAGACCGGATGACGCCCAACCGCCTCAAATACTGCGCCACAGTCATTGCAACGATATTTTTTTCCTTTGAGTCCCTCATCGAATTCTATATCGATGGGACCGCCTGTTGAACACATCTTATATCACCAGATTCTCTTACAGCATCGAGAGATATAAGTTTGATGATTCCACGCGTTTGCACCGATCACGAAAGAATCATCAGTGGATCGGTCTTGGAGGGTGCAACGCCGGATTTTTTCCAGACCCCTCCCTCAGAAAGAATGATCGAGAGCACATATTCCCCTTTCACGGGTACTTCCTGTCCAATCGGAAGGGAAACCTCAACCGTGAACCGTTCGTTGTTTTCTAAAAAGAGATCGTTCTCTGGCGAATCGGGCATCTGCCGGATGATGGACCATGTGCCAGCTTCAGGAGAGCCTTGTATAAGTGGATCTGCGGCCGGAATTACATTGATGGCATCCGGTGTTGCCACAGATATCCGCAACGCAGTGAAGTCAACCATCCGACTCCCGGCGGGGATGGCAAAGGTCACCCGGAACGCTCCCAGACTTCCACCACGCTCAACCCCGAGGAGGGGGCCCACGGTGGAGATCGATGTTCCCACCTGCCCAATACCCCCCTGTGCAACGGCACGTGTCTTTTCTGCCGAAAAATCCCCGAGGTGCAGAATGGCCAGAGAAAGGACTGATGCTGCCACAATGGCTGTTATCAGAATGATGGCCACCTCAATGCCCACCATCCCCTCTTCATCCGTTTTTATGCTCCGTTCCATTATTTCCTGCCCGTCAGAATGCCAGATTATATACGATGAGTGTAATCGCGAGCATGATCACCGCGTGTTTCACCCCTGCCTTTACCGAACCCTCACCCATCTGCCCGGCAATCAGACCGGAGAAGACGGCACTGATAAGACAGGCATGGAAGAGGAGACGTGAAATGGCAGTCAGAGTATCCCCCTGAGCGATACTCATCATGGATGAGGGCACCGATTCAAGGCCACCACCTGTTGCCATATCTCTCAGAATGGAAAGGAAATTCCAGTCTAATACGACAACGACGAAGAGAAAAACACCAAAGGCGAGGTAGATCACGATGATGTAGATGATCATTTCAGCGAGGCGTTCACGCTTCAGGGTTTCATACATCCTCGCATCGTTTGCTGCAATCGAGAGAATTTCTGCAATATCCCCCGTCATCTCATTTGCCTTTGTTATCAGTGTCACATTTCGGGCGATGGCCGCCGTCTGCACCCGATGTTCAAAGCGGACGAGGGCATCAGAGAAGAGCCCACCCCAGTCAAGATCGCGTTTTATCCTATGTATTTCATAGGAGATCATCCCAAGATTGGTCTTTTCCAGTACCGCAATAGCCCGGGCCATTGTCAGCCCAACCCGATTAATGCCCGAGAGACGGGAAAGGAACTCCGGGATGCTCTCCTCAATCCCGCGCACCTTTCGCCTCCATAATTCAAAGAGAACGGCAAAAGGCACCATAACAATAAGGGTGGCAATGATCAGATGATCGTCAATTACATTCAGGTAAAGCTCAAAGTCCGGATACTGTGGCACCGCCAGGTACACAAAGACGAGATAGCAGATCATCAGGGGAACCGTGACATAAAAAGTCCGGTTCACATCATCCATAAACCACGCAAGGGGATGGCGGACAAACTCGCGGAATTTCTTCCAGCGGTCATTGCGATATAAGAGGGAGAAGAGACCTTCATCACCCTCCTGTTTTACCACTTCAATATCCCGATATTCACGGAGCACGACCCGACGAGTTACCCGCCTCACTTCATCCGTGTGCAAAGAGATCATATCCACAAAGATGATGAAGATGAGAGATCCGATGGGAATCAACCCATAAATAACCGCGGACATCTGGACAAGAGATGTCGTCCCCATCAGACCAACCACCACCATGATGATGATCAAAAAGAGCGGACCCGCCACAAAGAGGGTGACATAGGATTCGGCCACAAGCTGGAGCGTGGACAAAAACTGCTTCTGTTGGAACAGGGCATCGTCCTGGTAGACCCGCACACGAGACCCAAGGAAATTCCCCACGTTCCCTCCGGACTCAATAATGGAGACTAAGTCCTCGAGGAAGTCCTTCATTTTCTCTGAAGGCGTTGTAAGAGAGAGATTTCGGATGGCATTTACCACATCATGCCCGAAATACTCGGTGTCCCGCACCACCTGTCGGCATTCATACGCCACCTCACCATAGATATCCGCGTTTTCAGAGAGAGATTTGAATATCGGATAAATTTCTGCCCCGCCCCGACGCATGGCATACATATAGCTGACACCATTGTGCAGGGTCATATTAATCCGGACAGCCCGGTTATCCTTCATCATTTTAGGATAGCGGAGCGCCAGCTGGTAGATGATAAGCGTGCTCGCGATGAAAAAAACCACGCCTATAATAATGCGCTGCGTTGTCTCAGGCAGAGTGGTCTGGGGTATGGTGAGATCAGGTATCGCGGTCCCAAATATATTGAAGATATTGAAGTGCAGTTCAGGTAAAAAGAGCATCATCGCAATCAGGTAACCGATGATGCCAAGAACCACCCCGAAGGTGACAGAGAAGAGCACGCAGTACGTGAGATACTGCTCAATGGTAAGCCCGGTGCGTGCGGAGAGGAGATCCTGACGTACAGACTGATACTTCCCGGGGCGCCGCCCAATGGCCCATTTTGTATACCTGTCTATGATCATATCAATGCCTGAGTCAAATCGTCTATCGAGGCCATTACCGCGTCAGCATCGATATCATAAGCCCGCAGGATGCGCGAAACGACAATATAATCGATGATCTGCTGGTCTTTCATTGCATTGAGAACCGTAATGCGACGATTTACCTCTCGCATAAGGGCATCATACGTCCAGCCACGCTGTTCCATGATGGAACCATACACAACCGAACGGCCGCTGTAGGAGAATGTGTCCCTGACGGGGTCATACGAAAAGACCGTGTTCACGCGGAGATTCCCGGTGCCAGGGTCAATGCCCGCAATTTCAACTATCTCGGTGGATCTCCGGACCCGATCACGCCCAATGTAGGTAAGGGCCTGAATGCTCACGATATTAAGCGCCTGCACCATATTCCGCGGCACATTAAGGGGCTGATTTTCGAGCCGGTGAATGGCAGAGTCCACATCATTCGCATGCATGGTCGAGAAGGTGGTATGACCGGTGTTCATCGCCTGGAAAAGTGTCTGCGCCTCATTGCCACGAACCTCACCCACGATGATATACTCCGGCCGCTGGCGCATCGCCGCTTTCAAAAGGTCAAACATATCGATCTTTGATGACGAGGTATCGGTAATCGCATCCCGGGTGACAGATGCGATCCAGTTCTCGTGGTAGAGGGTAATCTCACGAGTATCTTCGATAGAAACGACCTTTGAGAGTTGCGGAAGAAAGAGGGAGACCGCATTCAGGGAGGTGGTCTTTCCCGATGCCGTTCCGCCCACAAAGAGGATATTTTTGTTGTTTTCGATGCCCAGCCAGAAGTAGGCAAGCGCAGATGCCGGGAAGGTGCCCCGCATCATCAGTTCAACCGGGGAGAACGGTTCTTCACGGAATTTACGGATGGTAAACGATGTTCCGCGGGTCGTCACTTCACGGCCATAGGTGAGCTGCAGACGTGACCCGTCCGGGAGGGTGGCGTCCAGAATCGGGTTTGATATAGAGATGTGCTTACCCGACCGTTGGGAGAGTCGGATCGCAAGCGAGTTGAGGGATTCTTCATCAAAAGAGACATTCGTCCTCACATTCCGGTATTTTCGATGATACAGATATATCGGAATGTCAACCCCGTCACAAGAGATATCCTCGAGATTCGAGTCAATTATCAGTGGTTCGAGACGGGCCCAGCCAAGGAAGTTACGGTTAATGTAGTACATCACCCGGTAATAGGACAGCGGGTCGAGGGCGACTCCATAATCATCCAAAAGGCCGAGGGCCTTTGAACGAAGCACCACTTCCCGATCCCTCATCACTTCCTCATCGGTGAGAATGAGCACATCACGCAGATCTGCGTGCAGGCGTTCTACAATTTCATACTCAAATTCCGTGAGTTTCGGTTCATAAAGATGATACTCATTGTGATGAGTAACATTGTTTTTGAGGATCATCACCTCAGAACAGCCGGGTGTAATCCAGTAACGGTCAGTGAGGGCGTAGCCTTCCGGAACCTCTGCTGATACAAGTGACCCGTGGATATCCATAGAATAAGGGTCAGCGGTCCTCTCTCCCCGATGTAACAAGCCAGCGAGAATTCCGGTCCGCTTCTTTCTTTCCCTGAGGGGTTTTTCTGCCCCCGGTGTCAGTGTATCCACCAACGCAGGTGCGGGTATATCATCGGAAATCTCCGAATTCGCAAGAACTTCATAAGATGAAGGGTCATCAATACCCACACCTTCCACGAGTTCCACCGTAACAGACGGCATTCTCTCATCCGTCTCCTCAAACGGTTCTCCCGATGTATCAACCTCATCCGCCGTATCTGCCGGAATTTTATCCTTTTCAGCCATATCTTCTCCATCTCCCGGCAAAACACACCGGAAAGCGGTACAGGTGCTCTTGTAGAGAGAATTGACGTGCGGCATTATAAAAATGTCCCAATTGGAACATCACGGTGGGTTAATCAATAATATTATTGTGTCTCGCGATAGAGCCAATGTATGCAAGATTCCCGCATGAAGCATATGCCAACAGGTATCCCTTCCTTTGACCCGGTTCTCAACGGGGGTGTTCCACTCGGTTCGGTGATCCTTCTCTCTGGAGGGGCTGGCGGCGGCAATGTGGAGTTTGCGTACAGTTCAGTCCTCTCGCACGCCCGGTCAAAGAAAGCAGGAAAAGAAATCTGCTCTGAAAACCTTTGTTTCCCGGAGGAGATCGTGTACTTCACCTTCACAAAGCTTGCGTCCTCCATCCGCCGGGAAATAGAACTCTCTTTCCGGGCGGATAGTGAGATATTTGACGGGACGGTTCGGTTCATCGACCTCTCCAAGATCTACTTTGATGCATCCGTCGTCCCGCGGAAATGGTACAGTAAAACCGATATCGTAGAGACCCTGCAGTCCCGACGCCACGAGCCAGAGAGTCTGTTTGGTGAACTCAGCAAGCAAATGGAAACAATTCCCCCGGGTAGCCTGATTGTCTTTGATTCTCTCACCGATATTGCGACACAACACGCAAATGATGCAGAATGGCACCAGTTCATCAGTTTCTTGCGAGGAATCCAACGGGTTGCAAAGTACTGGAATACGACATACTATATGCTCATTTCAGATGCAATATTTGAACCGCGAAGGATGGCAGATATAAAAGACTGCTGTGATGCATCAATATCTTTTGAATGGGAAGAAGCAAGTGGCAGGCGACGCCAGCGCGTGATGTTTATCGAGAAATTCCGCATGGTAATGCCTGACCTTGAAGAAAATGATTTTGTGAAGTTTGCCGTCAGAATCACCGGAGACGGAGGATTTGAAGTCAGCAACATCAGGATGGTAATATAGAATATGGAACGTATACAATTTGGCATCAGTGGGTTGGATGAGATGCTCGGCGGCGGTCTGATCAAAAACAGCATTTGTTCTTTAATCGGTACATACGGAACCGGGAAGACAACATTTGCTCTCCAGTTCATATACGAAGGGTTGCGGCAGGGAGAAAAGGTCATCTACCTCAGTCTGGAGGAGCGGGAAGACCGCATCTTCGATATGATGGCAGACCGTCGGTTCCGAATAGACAAATCCCGCGCTGAATCGCTCATTGTACTAAAGCTCGATCCTACTGATTTCAACATCTCCTTTAACTCCATCAAAAAGGACCTGCCGGAACTCATATCAAATATAGGTGCCAGCCGGGTTGTTATTGACCCCATATCACTCTTTGAAGGGCTCTTTGATGACACGTCCCAGCGGCGCAGGGAGATGTTTAAATTCACTGAATTCCTCCGTGATATGGATGCCAACTTCCTCTTGACGAGTGAAACCAGTACCACAGATTCATATGCAAGCAAATACGGTCTCATTGAATACCTCACCGACACGGTGATCGTCCTTCGATATATCCGGCCAACAGACCTCACCGAGGTGCACACCGCAATTGAAGTGGTCAAGATGCGGCGGAGTAACCACTCCCGTGAGATCAAGCCCTATGAAATTCTTCAGGATCGGGTAAACGTTTACAACGAAGCAAGCGTGTTCTAAAAAAGCTTTTTTGGGGAAGATGAGCCCTTTGCCCGGAAACCCCCCATTTCTCATCCTATATCGTAATGCCTACGAGGTTGAGCACTAAAAGGACGACAAATCCCGGGATCCCACCCAGTGCACAGATCAGAATGGATGCAACATTGATGGGAATGTCCCCCATGCCAAAGATGTTAAAGAAATTGAATACCAGCAGAAGAATGATACCCACCACTGAATTGATGATCAGTTTGGTGACATTCTTCAGGAAATACCAGAGTATCACTGCTATCACAATGGCGATGACCAGCGTAAGAATAGTTTCTATCATTGCTCCTTACCAATGACATGAAGGTTATTGAATCTTACTTCAGGCAAAGTCATTCTTCCAAGTTCCCTTTTCTCTTCTCCGGCACCGGCAATATCCGCAAGCATCGCAAAAAGGTTGCCCGAGAGCATGGCAGAACGGATAGGTGCGCCATACTCTCCGTTTTCTACCCATGCGGCATTGGACAATTCAACCGAGAAATCGCCGGTGATGGTGTTTGCTGTATGGGCCCCGATGAGGCCATGCGTACAAATCGCTTTTTCTTCCCGGACGTTGTCACGGCGTGCATCGAGTTTCAGGCAGTGGACACCGACCGCGGGGGCACCCCCCGCACCACTTCTCACTGCACTTCCCGTGGATGTCTCCCCGTAACGGTATGCCGTTCGGAGGTCGTAGGCAAAGGACTGCACCGTGCCGTCTTTAATGAAATCAAGTTTGCGGGTGGCTACCCCGTCTGCATCCCAGCGTGTGGCTCCCTTTCCGACATATGGATCGTCATACAGCACAAAAGAGGAATCCATGCAGGGTTCGCCTTTCTTGTCTGCAAGATGTGACCGTCCGGCATGGACATTTCTTCCGGAGAGAGCGGGCATCAGAATGCCGCCAATAAGTTGTGAGAGGGCACTCGGGGTGAGCACGATGTCGGCCGTGCAGGATTCGATGTCACCGGCCCCGGCCCAGTAGTCTGCAAAGAACATTGCCTCTTTTGCAACCCGTTCAGTGTTTAAGTCCCGGAGGTACGTGACATGGTCAAACTCATATCCGGTCGAGGTCCCGTTGATCACCTCAAGTGAGGCAGAGGCAGAGGTCGACTCACGGGTATAGAAGACACCGTGCGTATTCGCAATCAGGGAAGAACCCCTCCCGAGGGAGACACCGCCGCCGGCAATCTCTCCTTCACCACCTTCTGCTGCATTGCAGAGAGCGGTGATCAGATCAGTGGCTGTGCCTGCGTCCGGTATCAGGGTCGAATCAAAGGTATCGATTTCGCGAGAGAATTGCACCGGTTCCGGGAGACCATTCCATGCCTGCGAATCGGCGATGCGTCCGGACGCGAGGGCTGCTCTAAGACAATCCTCCCAGCGTGCAGGGGACTCCGTTAGCGAGGCGCCGATATGCCCGTCGGTGATCGTCCGTATGCCCATCGCCCAGCTAACCGCCTTCTCTGCCTCGCCCACCTGACTGCGGCGGAGTTCAAGGGAGACACTATCTGATACACTGAGGTAGACCTCGGCCTCATCTGCCTCACGTGCGGCCTTTGCAAGCACGGTTTCCACCAGATCGGTATAATCGGTCACATTATGCATGGCGACCACCCACAACAGCGTTCTTCAAAAGCAGATGAGGCGCCCCGTCGGTGACGGGCACACTCTGTCCACCTTTGCCGCAGTATCCCGGCGTCATCTTTCGGTCTTTCCCGCAGAGGGCAATATTATGCATCGTTGAGAGTATATCCCCCGAGAGAGAGACGTCCCGCACCATGCCCCGTTGTTCACCATCCACGATCAGATATCCATATTCAGCATTGAACTGGAAGACACCTCGCCCCGGGTCAACCTGCCCGCCGCGGGAGCCTTTCAGAAGAATGCCAGTTTTGCAGCCTTCCAGAATTTCATCCATTGTCGCATCTCCGTTCTCAATAAAGGTATTTGACATCCGCACGATGGGAAAGGAACTCCCATCGGCACGGGCATGCCCGGCAACACCCTCACCCACAACAGCAAGGGTTTCGCGGCTGTGGAGGTAGTTCGCGAGTACCCCGTTTCTGATGATCTCGGTTCGCTTCAGCGCACTCCCTTCTGCATCCACCGGCATGAACCCAAACTCAGGTAGCGTAGGGTCATCGACGACGGTTACGACCGGGCTTGCGATCTGCTGCCCCATCATGCCTTTGAGAACAGATACTCCTTCTTTTACGAGGTCGCCCTCACTTGCATGACCTATGGCTTCATGCGCAAAGACACCGCCGAGTTCCGGGTCAAGGATTGCATGCATCGTGCCGCCCCGGGCAGGTTCGGCACTCAAAAGCAGAAGAGCACGTTCTGCTGCCTCTCGTGCTTTCCCTTCTTTGTGACGCATGTTAAGACCCGTTATAGAATGCTCACTCTCGCGTGCCTGTTGCATCTCACCGCCTTTCTCGGCCACCGCAAGGATTGAGTAGCCGGATCGGAGCGATTCATACTGATATTCATTGCCTGACGAGTCCATGAACCGGAACGTTCCTTCAGACTCGACATAATGGGCACGGGTGTTCACGATGCCCGGCAGACGGGCGGCGGATTCAATAGAGGCCAGAAGTTGGGTTTTTTCTTCCAGAGACACCTCACGCGGATCTTCTTTTATGGCGGGAACGGGGAGTACACCCGTTTGTACATCAGCGAGCTCCACCCGTTCTCCTGTTGCCCGTGATAGAGCGAGGGCGTCTGCAATGGCCTGTTTCAGGCCGCTGTCCCCGGCTTCAGAGAAGTTGTCGATGATGACCATCCCCCAGCCGGCAGAGCCGAGTGCACGGACAATTGCTGAATCAGCAAATGACTGCCCTGCTGCCTCGATGGTACCATTTTCAATTTCTATATGGGTGGATGTCCCCACCAAATGGCGGAGATCGTAATATCGGGGTTCTTCTGTTGCCATATGCTAAAACCTGCTGGAGAATGTACTGTGTGCATTCAAAAAAAGATATGGGAAACGGCTTAGGGGAAAAAAGTTATTTTTTCGACATTGCAAAAATAATAGCACCAACAAGACCTACGATGAGCATGAAAGGAACTGCTATTTTTGGGAATTCCGGAACATGTGTTGGATCGGTAGTTCCCGGTACAATACCTTTTAGTGCAAGATTGTGGCTCCACCCTGCGGAAACCTGCACATAATCATTCCCGGACGGGGCAGTGGCCTGTCCATACACATCATTTCCCCATGCAGTCATCGTGCCATCTTCCCGGAGTGCCAGACTGTGGTAACCACCTGCGGAAACCTGCACATAATCGCTACCGGGCTGGGTGGTGCCCTGCCCATAGAAATCATTTCCCCATGCAGTCATCGTGCCGTTTCCCCGGAGTGCCAGATTGTGGTCCCACCCTGCGGAAACCTGCACATAATCGTTGCCTGAAGGGGAGGTGGCCTTTCCATCACTATTCTGTCCCCACGCCACTATCGTGCCGTTTTCCCGAAGTGCCAGACTGTGGAAACCACCGGCAGAAACCTGCACATAATCATTCCCGGAAGGAGCAATAGCCTGCACATAATCATTTCTTCCCCATGCGACTATCGTGCCATCTTCCCGGAGTGCCAGACTGTGGTAACCACCTGCGGAAACCTGCACATAATCATCTCCGGACGGGGCGGTGGCCTGTCCCCACGTATCCTCTCCCCATGCCACTATCGTGCCGTTTTCCCGGAGGGCCATACTGTGAAAATTCCCCGCGGAAACCTGCACATAATCATTGCCGGGCTGGTCAGTAATCTGCCCAAACGTATCATCTCCCCATACAACTATCGTGCCGTTTTCCCGGAGGGCCAGACTGTGGTCGTACCCTGAGGAAACCTGCACGTAGTCGTTGCCGGACTGGGCAGTGGCCTGCCCACACCAATCATTCCCCCATGCCGCCATCTCTCCCGGATCTGCCGAAACCGGCATAATGAGCATGAAAATCATCAGTATCAG
>JAAYIO010000178.1 GCA_012523385.1 Methanomicrobiales archaeon | reverse complement strand
TCGTCCTGAAAATCCTCTGTTATCGCATTGACTTCTCTGATAACTGCTCGGGGAAATTCGGGATTAAAATTAAAACGTTCCATTGCGTCCCTTGCGATGGCGACGAGATCAACTTCCTGACATGTTTTCATGCTAATAGCATACCATTCGTTTAATT
This sequence comes from Methanomicrobiales archaeon, assembly GCA_012523385.1. GTDB lineage: Archaea > Halobacteriota > Methanomicrobia > Methanomicrobiales > Methanomicrobiaceae > Methanogenium. The sequence goes on along the minus strand of JAAYIO010000178.1, from coordinate 5,485 downwards.
ACATAAATATTATCTGGGCGTTACCCGGAGAATTGGACATTATGAATGGTGGCTGTGGCTCCTGACGCTTTTGTATGGGAAATGTTGATATGTGCTGTTTTTCAAGAGAGATCAGACTGATCATTCATGGATGCCCTACATACTACCTTAAACCATGGTTCTCGTCCCCCGCTCCTTGAGTTTCGGGATGAAACTGTGATGAAAGACCAGAAGAAACTCCTCCATTCTCTCACGGTGACCATTCAGGAAGGTGAGCATGTTGCTATTCTTGGTCCAAATGGTGCGGGTAAATCGACATTTATCCGGACAATCATGCGTGAGTATTATCCTGTGTGGAAAGAAGGGATGTGGTTTCAAGTCTGCGGCAATAATGTGTGGCACGTCTCTGACCTTAGGTCACATTTTGGCATTGTGTCAAATGAACTCCAGCATATTTTTACCTGCGAGATCACCGGACGTGATGTTATTCTCTCGGGATTTTTCTCGAGTATCGGGCTTTACTGGCATGAAACAACACCTGAAATGGAGCAGAAAACTGATGAAATCCTCAGGTTCCTTGAGATTGATCATCTCGCCGACCGGTTGGTAACCACGCTCTCCTCTGGTGAGGCCCGGCGGTTTCTTATTGGCCGTGCACTTGTCCATGACCCAAAAACTCTCATCCTTGACGAACCGACGACAAGTCTTGACCTGTATGCCCTCCATATCTTCCGTGCCACTCTGAGAAAGATTGCGCAGGCGGGCACCGGCATTATTATGGTGACCCATCGGCTCGATGATATCATCCCGGAGACTACCCGTGTGATTCTCATGAAGGACGGACGGTTCTGTTATGATGGTTTGAAAACAGAGATGCTCACGGGTGAACGGATTGGTGAGCATTTCGGGGTGCCGGTGCAGGTTCGTGAAGAGGAGGGGTGGTATTATGCGGTGGGATATTGACGAGTGAAAAATAAATGGGTCAGTGGTCGTCATTCTGCGGGGTTGATTGGTTTTTTCCAGATTGTAATTCCTATATAGGTAATCCTGCGAATCCGGTGGTAGGGGATAGCCTTCGTTTTCTCTCCTGAAATGATTTCAAAATAGTGCCGGTCAAGATTAATGATATATACTCCGTATTCCGTTGAGCGTTCCTCTGGTGCCCCACGGTCGACATATTCAACAGCGGTTTTGTTGATATTAAAGGCGGGGTCGTGCCAGAGACGGAGGATCAGGGCGTGACTGGTACGCATGAAGGGTGATTAGGGCGGTGCGGATATATATCTCAGGTTTTCCGGACAGCCGATGAGAATGATTAATTTCTGTCTGAGTACAAAAACGATAGAGAAAACAATGGGTATTCCGAATCAAATGCAATTTCCATTCTTCAAATGTAATTCAACCCGTGTGTGATACCCATGACAATCCAACTGATCTTTATCATCGCCCTCATTCTGACAGGTATAGCAGTTGGGTTCGCTGGCGGATTGCTCGGTCTCGGAGGTTGTTTCATCATGACCCCAGTGCAGTACTGGGTGCTGACCTCGATGGGTCTTGATCCGGGCTTGGCCATTCTGATTGCATTCGGTACCAATCTTGCAGTTGTGCTCCCCACCGCCCTCTCAGGTGCCTATGGACACAACAAAAAGGGCGCTGTTGCCTGGAATGCCGCAATTTCAATGGGTATTGCGGGGTTTGCAGGTGCTCTTCTGGGCGGATATATTGCCACCCTTATTCCGGGAGAATATCTCATAGCATTCTTTGGGGTGGTGATCCTCCTCAGTGCCATCCGGATGCTTACGGCAAAGCCCCTTTCAGTGGATGCCAAACCCGTTGATAATGTGATCACGTTTCTCATCTGGGGTATTCCCATAGGTCTTCTCACCGGAGTCATTGGCATTGGCGGAGGAGTCATCCTGATTCCAGTAATGGTTCTTGTTCTCCACTTCAAAATGCACACCGCTGTCGGGACATCAACGGCTTTCATGATCTTCACCGCTCTCGGAGGCACGATTGCCTATATTATAAATAGCTGGGGTGTAGCAGGGCTTCCGGCATATTCACTTGGGTATGTCAACCTGCTTCAGTGGGCTCTTCTTGTCATCCCGAGTATTTTGACGGCGCAAGTGGGCGTACGGGTGGCACACCGCCTCCCGGCAAAACAGCTAAAATATGTTTTTATTGCCGTGATGATCTACATGGGCCTCAAGATGCTGGGTGTCTTCACCTTTCTTGGGCTCCCTCTCTGATTTCCCTTTTTTTGTTTGATTGGTGCAAAAGAATTCGTAGTTATCGCCATCCATATATAAAATCAGGGCTGAAATACCCTCCATGAAGAATTCGTTTTTCCTTACCGGGATGCTTTTCTGTGGCATCCTTTTCTGTGCACTTGGTGCGGGGTGCATAACATCTGATGTTTTGCCGCCCGGCCCGCCTGATGTTCCCCCTCTCTCCTCCGGCGTAGCGGATGAAGTTGTCAATGCAAACACTCTCTTTGCATATGATCTGTATCAGACATTAAAAAGCGACAAAGAAAATGCGGGTAAAAACATCTTCTTCTCGCCGTATAGTATTTCTACCGCTCTTGCACTGACCTACGAAGGGGCAAAGGGAACAACCGCAGATGAAATTAGCTCGGTTTTTCACTTCCCGAAAAATGATACCGTCCGGCAGAACGGCTACCAGAGCCTCATCGCCAGTCTGAACCGTCAAAACTCCGCTTACACCCTAAAGACGGTCAACGCACTCTGGGCCGAAAAAACGTATCAGCTCCTCCCGGCATATATTGAGACCGCACAAAAGTCCTACAGAGCGGAAGTCAGGAATATGGACTTTATCACTCTGCCTGAAGAGTCGCGGCAGATCATTAACCACTGGGTGGAAGACCAGACCGAAGACCGCATTCAGAATCTCATTCCTGAACAGGCCATCACCCCGGATACGACTCTTGTCATAACAAACGCGGTCTATTTCAAGGGGAAATGGGTGCTTCAGTTTAGTGAAAATAATACCAAATCTGCGACATTCCGTACTGGACAGGACACATCTGTTGCGGTTGACATGATGCAGAGAACAGATGTTGATGCCCACTATGCGTATGCAGAAACAGAAGACCTGCAGATCCTCAGGATGCCGTATGAACATGAAAGCGGAAAGGCACTTTCAATGCTGGTCATTCTTCCGAAAAATGATGATATCGCTCTCGCAGAAACCGCCCTCCCTACAAAAGAACTTGCAGAGGCTATCACGGAGATGAAGCCAACACAGGTGAAAGTATTCTTCCCGAAATTTAAGCTTGAAACAACATACCTTCTGCCCAAAACCCTTACAACGATGGGGATGCCGACTGCATTCGGACCTGAGGCAGACTTCTCCGGTATGGATGGCACCCGCGACCTCTCCATCTCTGAAGTTATTCACAAGGCATTTATGGAAGTCAGTGAAGAAGGAACCGAGGCCGCCGCTGCGACCGGGGTGATTATAGGCCGTGGGATGACGGTAGAAAATCCTGTGCCGATCTTCCGGGCAGACCACCCGTTCATCTTTATGATCACCGATGATGAAACCGGAATGGTGCTCTTCATGGGACGAATGGCAGACCCGACAGCATGATACGTGCTCCGTTATGAGGCGCAGATAAGATATTTCCCCGTGAGTAAGTGAGAAATGGGGTGAAAACGATGGGCACTCCTCACCACCAAATCTCACCATTAAATTCCCCATTTCCTTTTTTTGTATGATAGGTGCGAGTGAATTCGTAGTCATCATTATAGTTATATAAATTTCAAAACCATGGTAGATCATGAATAAACGGACATTCCTGATGGGGATGGTACTATCTCTCGTCCTTGCCTGCACCTTTTTTGCCGGGTGTATTGCATCCGTCGATGATCCTGTTACAACCCCTACCCCAACCCCGGTCGTAACCCCCGTGGTGACACCAGCGCCAGCAGAGAGCATAGACGCCGTTGCCGAAGCTAATACCAAATTTGCTTATGTTCTCTACCAAACGCTAAAAAGCGACAAAGAAAATATGGATCAAAACATCTTCTTCTCGCCTTATAGCATATCAACCGCCCTTGCGCTGACCTATGAAGGGGCGAAGGGAACGACCGCGGATGAAATCCGCTCGGTGTTTCATTTCCCGGAAAATGATGCCGTCCGGCAGGAGGGTTACCGAGACATCATTTCAGGTCTGAACAATCCTGATGCTGCGTACACGCTCAAAACGGCAAATGCACTCTGGGCGGAAAAGGCCTATCCGTTCCTTTCGGCATATACCAAAACCGCAGAACAGTCCTACAGAGCGGAAGTCAGGAATATGGACTTCATCTTTGCACCTGATGCGTCCCGCGAGACAATCAATCAGTGGGTGGAAAGCCAGACGGAAGCCCGAATCCAAAACCTCCTTCCTGAAGGGGCCATCACGCCTCTTACCCGTCTGGTGATAACAAACGCAATCTACTTTAAGGGAACCTGGGTGCTCCAGTTTGATAAAAATGAGACCCAGCCTGCAGAGTTTCGCAGCGAGAGTGGCGAATATGTCACCGCTGATATGATGTACAGAAATGATAAGAAGGCCCGCTATGCGTATGCAGAAACAGATGATCTGCAACTCCTCAGAATGCCGTATGAACACGAAAGCGGGAAGGCACTCTCCATGCTTGTTCTCCTCCCGAAAGACGGTAAGATCACCACCGCAGAGACCGCTCTTGGCACAAAAGGGCTTGAAGATGCTGTTTTCTCGATGGAAACAAGGCAGGTAGAGGTCTTATTCCCGAAGTTCACCCTTGAGACCACCTATTCCCTGTCCAATACCCTGAAAACGATGGGGATGCCGACAGCGTTTGGTTCGGACGCTGACTTCTCCGGCATGGACGGAACCCGAAATCTCTCCATCAGCGGCGTTAATCACAAGGCCTTTGTGGATGTAAACGAGGAGGGAACAGAGGCCGCTGCGGCAACTTCGGTTGAGATGGGGGTAACCTCGATGCCGGTGGGAGAAATAGTTCCGGTCTTCCGGGCAGATCACCCGTTTGTCTTCCAAATAACCGATGATGAAACCGGGATGCTGCTCTTTATGGGACGGATAGCAGACCCGACGGCGTGATACGTGCTTTTTCATGAAGCACAGATTCAAGTCACATACCTTTTTTTGAAAAAATGCAGGAGTAACTTCTGCGAACCAATTCAATCCTATCTGGAAAATACGTAATGAAATAGTTGTAATTAACCCATAGGCAAGTCCTCCATCATCAGTGAGGAACTAGAACGTTATTACATCGGAGATTTAATATATCCCTGCTATACACTACGAATAGTGATGGACGAGAAAGGAGTAATACTCAATAAAGAATTATTTGAAGTTTTGTCCTCTGATATAAGAATCGATATATTAAAATCACTGAATACAAGGCGGAAAACGAACTCTGAACTTGCAAAAGAACTTTCATTGAAAGCCTCGACAATTCATCATCATCTTGAACGGCTGGACGATACAGGACTC
>JAAYIO010000177.1 GCA_012523385.1 Methanomicrobiales archaeon | reverse complement strand
GGATGCGCAGTGATGTAATCAAAAATGTCACGGGTAGTCTTTCCTTGCAGAACAGATCTGGCGAGCTGGTATTCCGAACTGTAGTTACCGTGATTTTCAAAGTAATGTCGTTGTTTCGTTGTTTTTCGGGAAACGATGAACCCCTCCCGTTCCAGAATTTCAAGATGGTGCCTCAGGGAACTGCGTTTAATTCCGGTTACCGTCTCCATTTCGGTTGCTATTATGCCGGTATTTTTCTGTATTTCCTCATATATTTTTGTTCTCCGTTCATTCTCAAAAATATTTTTCTTCTGAACCTGCCGAATGCCGAGAAAAGCACCGGATAGTATTGCGAGGAGATTTGCGAAGGGTATCAGAATCGGGAGATTTTGATCAATAAATGAGACGATATGAAATTTCAGCGGAAGCTCCCACCATTCGAGAACATATACCACATCTTCTCGCGTAAGATCCGGCGGGCCTTCGCTTGGTGTAACAATAATATTTGAGTTTATTGAAGCCTGATTGGCATAGGCAATGATTACAATACATACGATTGCAATGATTACCCCCTTCAGATCCATGATACTTCATATTAAAATAGAGGTATTTAGTTTGTTGGTATTACAGTAATGTGTACCTGACAGATGATCCAACAACCTCCCTCCCATATACCTTGATCTTCCAGTCACCCATGGGAAGAAAGCCTGAGGATGGTTTTATGTCAATGTCAATCACGCCGTCCTTTACCGAACTATATTACAGGTCGGTGTAGTGTCCGACAAAGTTGTCACCCGGTTTATATACGTACAGTTCAAGATCTCCAAAGTGTTCATCCCAGGTCAATATAATGTCAATCTTTGACATAAAGGGCCAAAAGTATCTCGAATGGACAATCATCTCTCCTTGGATGATCTGATTTATTACTCTTAAACCTGAAAGATCAAGATTATACTCGTCAACCAAAGGTATAACAATAATATCCCCCGCCTCAACTTTCTCCATTACATCGCCTGCTGCCGCAGGCACAATGACCAGTGCCGCAAGGAGAAAAACGGTCAGTAAAAATGATATTTTTCCGGCCATGATAATGTGATTATATTTTATGATATGTTGCTGTTCTGGCCGCATCATCTAAATAGGTATTTCTATGTAGACGATTTGGTCTGAAGAGGTATATATGAAGGAATGAAATGGATCTCTGGTGGATCTGATGCTACCTGAAACTGGGGGTGGACTGGGCTGCCGCGGCAAAAAGTAAAGAGGTAAAAAAATGAAAATGAAACCAGGAATAAGAGCAATTTCTGTGCTCTTGGCGGTGCTGCTGGTGAGTGTGGTGATGGTGCCGGTGAGTGCACAAGGTGAATCAAAGAGCTGGATCGATACGTTTGATCAATGGGCGGGGCAGAGAGATATGTCCCGGTACAATCCGGTTGTTGAGATCCCACAAAGAGAATTGATCGATGAAAAAAGTGCTCAATCATATCCCGGGTTAATCCTTCTGGATCCAAAGAGAGGGATGGAATTTAATCAAACCGATGTGAAAGTAACTCCACTTTCGCATGAGAAGATCTCTTTGACCATAATCAGGGAGGAAAAGGACCCCGGGATCAAAGAGTTAGTTCCCGATGTCGGAATGACGCAAGCAACAATTTCCTGGTACTGGACCCAGGATACTTCGGTTGATCAGAAGATCACCATTCATAATTATGGTTCTTCTGCAGCGAGCGGACAGGTTATCTTTTGGTCGATAGAGGATGGATATGGGTATAGTGCACCTTTTTCAGATCTCGCACCGGGGGCAGACCTCACAGTGACAATTCCATTCCAGATCATCGCGCAGTATAGTTCCGTCGGAGTGAAACCGATAGCGGTTGAGATCAGAGTCGCTCCCACTGATATCACAACATGGGCGGCAAGAATGCCCATCGACGCCATAGAGAAGTACAATAATGATGCAACGCATATCCCGGATCCCGATAGCGGAGAAAATCTCGAAACAAGTGACCTGTACCATTTCCCGTTCAGCGAGGGATACAGGGTATTATCCGAAGCAGCACAGGCGGTCGACGATACGAACGATCCTTACCAGTCTGCATATCAGACAATGCAGTATGTCAATGAAGCTATGGAGTATAACAATGAAACAATATATCTCCACTACATAATCTCCGATCTGTACACTCTTGATCACCCCGTTGATGGAAAATATCAGGGTGTCTGCGATGAGTATGCAACCCTGTATACCGCATTTACCCGGGCGCTGGGTATCCCGACACGCTTCCTGGCATTTACCATGGAAGAAACGGCTACCGGTAATATATCTGGACATGGCATTGCTGAATCGTGGGATGGAAATGCCTGGATTCACTCTGATCCGACATGGAGTTCGTTTGACAATCCACAGGTTTATCGGACGGCAGGACATATCCACATCAATATTACCCACTTCGATGATGCCGATGACTCCTATTACACTCAGGATCCGGAAGATCCGACTGGCGATGGCATTCTCAGGTATGAAGATTTCAGAACACAGGTTCTCCTCGGAGAGGTTCCGAGGTATAATTAATCCATTTTTATGTCGAAAGGTGCTGCTCTTCTGATGCTCGGACTATTCATTGCGATGTTTGTCTGCAGTATTTCTGCTGGTGCGATACAGGGACCCCTTCCCGGCCAGGGGAACCAGACATCGATTTTGTATGGAGTTCACCCGAATGCGCAGAAAAATGAGACTATCACCTCGTTTTTAGCTGAACATGGTGAGATCACATGGTATGAGAGTGGTTACAATCGCACGCATGAGACTGTGTACATCACGCCAGTGAACACGTGCAGAGAACGGCTTGTCTACGTGAACAGGG
>JAAYIO010000176.1 GCA_012523385.1 Methanomicrobiales archaeon | reverse complement strand
ATATATAATTCTGTTCTCTTCTGATATGCAATATAGAATGTATATTGTATTTAGCGCCGGGTGCAGAACAAATTACCGACCATTCCCGCTTTAGTATCCCATCATCCGGCATCTGAGAGTATCATGTCCATTTAATACAAGAAAACCAATGAGTAAATATGGAGGATACACGGAAAACCCCCGCCGCCGATGGCGAATGGCACCTGAATTTTTGGGTTGCTGTCATTCTCGCGTTCAGTCTCATCTCAGTTGCCATTATACTCTATGGCATATCCATCGGGGTCACCAACCTGACGCCGTACCTCTTTCTTATTCCCATCATCTTTGTCGCCTACCGCTTCCCTCAACGCGGAATATCCTTCTCCATTATCATCGGTATTCTCAATATGCTCCTGCACTATCCGTTTATCGCAGTGCTTGGAGAACCCTATCTGATCTTTGTAAACTCCATTGTGCTCGTAGGAACGGGTGTTGCGATCTCCCTCCTCTCAGGTGAGGTGAATAAAGAGAAAGCACGTTATGAAGCAATTTTCACCACATCACAGGCGGGTATTCTACTCCTTGAATACCCGACACTTCTCATCAATGAAGTGAACAGCCGCCTTGAACGAATGCTTGGATATCGCCCAGGTGAACTGCAGGCAGAACCCCTTGCCCACATCTGGAAGAACACCAATGAAATGGAGGCTTTCTTTTCTGCCATTGCTGAAGTTCGATCCGCATCAGACGTAGAGACACGGTTTCTCCAGAAGAACGGTGAAGAGGTCGTCGTGCTCCTCTCTGTGGGCAGTGGATATGGAAAATCCGTGGTGCTCACCGTAACCGATATCACCGCTCGTAAACGGGCCGAGAAAGAACGCGAACAGGAACGTCTCCGTGCCCAGACCTATCTCAACACCGCAGGAGTGATGCTTTTTGTGGTACAGGCAAACCACACCATTGCACTGACAAACCGGCGTGCAGACGAGGTTCTGGGAACGTCTGAGCACATGATCATCGGGCACGACTGGTTCTCAACATTCCTTCCGGAATCTATTCGGGAAAGCGAGCGAGAACGATTCAACAGCATACTCACCGGAAAAGCAGTGCTAAATGATTCCTTTGAATATGTTGTCATTACCCCCCGCGGGGAACGGATTATAGCCGGCCATTTTACCGCCCTCAGGGACGAAGGCGGTCTTGTCACCTCGGTGCTCTACTCCGCAGACGATGTCACTGATGCACGGAGCATGGAGGAGAAGATCCGCCTTTCTGAGGCAAACTACCGAACGCTCTTTGAGGTTGGGGGTGCTGCCACCGCTATTCTAACCCATGAAGGCACGATGTCTCTCATCAATACCGGGTTTGAACGACTCAGCGGCTATAGCAAGGCAGAGGTACAGGATCAGATGGGCTGGCTCGAGTTTATCCATTTCCAGACCGAAGAACCGGGACAAGAAACAGACCTGAAAATCTCTGACATACACTGGCCGCCAGAGACACACGGTAAGCGGATGTATACAATGCAGACACACGAATGTGAAGGAAAGTTCAGAGTTCGTGACGGGACATACCGGGATGTTATCTGCTGGACATCACCCATACCCGGCACAGACCAGTATATCGCCTCCATACTGGACATCACCTCACGCAAGCAGGCAGAAGATGAACTGCGGAGTTCCCTGCAGGAGAAAGAGGTGCTCTTAAAGGAAGTACACCACCGTGTCAAGAACAATATGCAGGTCATCTCATCTCTTATCTCCCTACAGGCGGACAAGATCACCGATCCGGAAAGTCTGGAACGTCTCCGCGAAAGCCAGAACCGGATCAAAACCATGGCACTCGTGCATGAATCATTGTATCAGTCTGAAAATCTCGCATCCATTGACCCCACAGATTACCTCAAAAACCTGGCATCTGAGGTGGTATCATCATACTCTCTGGATACCTCTATCACGGTGGATTTTGCCATCACAGTCCATTCGATGGATCTTGACACCGCCCTCCCCTGCGGTCTCATCGTGAACGAACTCATATCAAACTCACTGAAACACGGGTTTAAAGGCAGAAATGAAGGGAGAATCGTTGTTGGGCTGAGCGAGACGGATAGTACCTATGTCCTCTCGGTTCAGGATGATGGCTGCGGTCTGCCTGCCGACTTTGATATCACCACTCTTGACTCGCTTGGCATCAAACTGATCAATGTTCTCACCCATCAGATGCGCGGGACGATAGAGATTGAGACCGGTGGACCGGGATGTTCATTTATCCTCACTATTCCGCGGACAGACGGTTTGTAAGTTTTTTTTATGTCAAACTTTCGTAAATCGCCTATTTTGGATCATACAAAATATCAAGATGAAAAAATAAGTGACAGACCGGCCTAAGGTGCAGAAGAGGATACACCGAGGGTTTTTAGAAAGAACAGGAGGAGACCAAAAGGTTTCCATCCAGTTGAGGGTAAAACAAGATTTCCAGCACCCACCATGCGGTCTGCGTAACGGGAAAATAATGTCTCCTATCCGATCATAGCGAATGGATAAATGAATGAAAGACACCCGATAAAGTAAGCTGAGAAGGGAAATAGCTGATTTTCTTCAGTCCTTTAATCCCCATATCGCAGGAGTCATACTGGTGATCGATTAAATCCCTTCCAACCGTAAAATTCATATTTCCAGGCAGTAACGCCTGCCTATACATAAATCTCACACAAATGAGATCCATTTTAGCACAGATTACGAAAATCTTCCCTATGAAAATACGGAGCGAACCACAAATGTCATTTCTTCAGAGCAGGTGAAAGAAAAAATAGGTGTTGACTCGCCGTGGTACAATCACATCACCGCACAAAATATCTGCTACTCAGACGGAGGGAGAAAAAATTCCCTTTCCGCCTGAAGCAGACAGCAAGCTGAAAATGCCGTTAATTCATCTAAGTTTTCATCCTAAAGGGCGCAGACACCAATCTTAATTCCCACGGAACCGGAGTGCCTCGCTTTCCGGGATGGTGTGGATATCAAGGCCACGCATCGCGTCACCAAGACCACGTGAGACCTCTGCAATGATTGTGGCATCATCATAGTGGGTTACTGCCTCAACAATGGCATGTGCCATCTCAGCGGGCGTCTCAGACTTAAAGATACCAGAGCCCACAAAGACACCATCACAACCGAGTTGCATCATCATCGCTGCATCACATGGTGTTGCAATACCACCGGCAGAGAAGTTGAGGACCGGCAGGCGACCACGCGTTGCACAGTCCTTCATGATATCAAACGGTGCCTCGATAATCCGTGCACGGGCAGCAATCTCGATATCGCTCATGCCCTGCAGTTCATGGATCGCGGAGGTGATCGCCCGCATGTGCCGGACTGCTTCCACCACATTCCCTGTCCCCGCCTCTCCTTTGGTCCGGATCATCGCTGCACCCTCATTGATGCGGCGGCAAGCCTCACCAAGATTTCGTGCACCGCAGACGAATGGGACACCAAATGCAGTCTTTACGATATGATAGTCCTCGTCTGCCGGTGTTAAAACCTCAGACTCGTCGATCATGTCAACACCCAGCGCTTCAAGCACCTGTGCTTCGACAAAGTGGCCAATGCGTGCTTTCCCCATCACCGGGATAGAGACCGCCTCAATAATTTCTATAACCTTTGCCGGGTCTGCCATCCGGGCAACGCCGCCTGCCTTGCGGATGTCAGCCGGGACACGCTCGAGTGCCATCACGGCAATAGCGCCTGCCTCTTCGGCGATGACTGCCTGTTCTGCGTTCACAACATCCATGATGACGCCGCCTTTCTGCATTGCCGCAAAGCCGCGCTTCACGAGTTCAGTCCCGAACCTGAGCTCTTCGAGTTTCATTGTCTGTACAACTTGTCCTGTAACTGCAATAAATACATGGTCACAAGCACCCGAACCCGCCAATCCATGACAACGGTTCAGAGAAGAATAGGGACGAGGGATCCGAGCGCGATGAAAGCCACAGTGCATATGAGAGCTGCGATCACCGTAGCCCCCCGAACCGCTGAAACGATGGCAGGCCCGCCCTCAGAGAGACTCTGTTCTTTATCACCAATGATGTAGACACCCGGTTTCACAAAGGCAGTACCGGTTCCTCCGGCCACAAGCGCCATCGTGATGCCGCCGTTATAGCCCGGCCGGAGGTGTGCATCGCGGCGCATACACCGCCAGGCAGCACCCGCACGCCCAAAGGGCAGAAACCAGAGGATGAGGCAGAAACCGGCGAACCGTGCAGGAAGGTAACAGAGTACATCATCCAGACGGGCCGAAAACCAACCGATATACCGCCGGTGATCACAGTAGCCAAGCATTGCATCCATCGTATTTGCAGCGCGAAAAACAGCAGCTCCCGGGAGTCCCGCCAAGGTGAACCAAAAAAGCGGCCCGATAATGGCATCCGTGAGATTCTCTGCCATAGACTCATAGGCAGCAGAACGGACCTCTTCGTCGGTCAGGGTTGCTGTGCTCCGTGACACAAGCATCTGCACCTCGTTTCGGCCGCCACCGGCAGCAAGCCCCCGTTCCACTGCCGCGACATGCTCTTCAAGGGAACGCCATCCCACCGTTAGAGAAAGGAGGCATGCGCCTGCCACGACATAGAAAAATGTCGGAAACAAGTGTGATACCAGATAAAATGGCACTGCAAAGAAAAAAATGCTGCACAGGCAACAGACGGTGCCATACAATCGTTCCCATCCCGGAGCAAATCTTCCGGATACCCCCCACCATCCGATAAACTGCCCCAGCCACGCAGTCGGGTGCAAGCGGTTCGGCGGATCCCCTGCAGCACGGTCGACTGCGAGGGCGACCCAGAGAATCAGCGCTTCGAGAACCATGCTGCGATGACACCGATAAAGAGGAGGGCATATGCGATGTAATTATACACAATCTGCACATCCATCAACCAGATACTATAGAGGAGCAGGGAGAGCCCGATCGTAAGGGCCACCATAAGAATGCCCATTAGGGAAACAATGTTTGCACCACGCCTGCCATCGTTCTGCTCAGGAAGATCCGGACTTTCTGTGAAGATCTCTTCAACCTCCGGGCGCAGTACCTTAATTACCGTTTGTACACATTTGGTACCGTAGCCAACGATCACCTGCAGGGGGAATTCACCGCAGGGTGCATACTCCCAGATGGGAATGGCGAATTCCTCAGAATCCACGACATAGATATTCTCGTGATAAAAGTCAGTGAACGATGAGGCATTGATGGTCTTCAGCGTCAGGTGAATTGGTGAACCGTGGTTGACGAACCGCACGACAAGGTCAGTCCCCGATTCAACAATAGTTTCCTGCGGTACATTAACCGCATTTATCTGCCGAATGTTCAGATGAATTTCACAGATGCCTGTCACGATACCTCTTTCCCCCCGTTTAGATATTATTGGTCCCCTTTCTTGTCCTGTGGGAGAAGATTTGGGATACCGTCTGAAATTGGATAATTAATGCCGCATGCGTTGCATCGCAGGACGCCTTTGATGACATCGGCGGATTTCCCCTCTGTTTCCACCGTCTCAAATGCCGTCAGTTCGAGATCCCCCCTGCAGACCGGACAGCAGAGAATCTCAATCGTTTCTGTCTTCATAGATCACCTTATATCGATAATCTGAGTCATCTCGGGCCCTGTTGATATGAGTTTGACAGGTACACCGATATCCTCTTCTGCCTGCCGGATGAAAGCAAGCGCCTTCTCGGTCAGCTGACTGTACTCGGTGGCCCCAAAGCATGCCTCATCGACATTGTCAATACCGGTGATGGCAGCGATCGTACAACCGTTGATCATCGCAGAGTAACGCGCCATCTTTCCGTCCCAGCATCCAATACGGCGTTCGCGGTGGGTAACAGTACCAAATTCCTCGATACCAAGCGCAAGGGACTCATCCCGTGCCATCGCGGTTCCAAAAGGTCCTTCGCCAACCCGTGTTGGATACGCTTTAAATACAACTATCACATCATCGATGCGGGTCGGGCCGACACCATTGTCAGCTGCAATCTGAGACGCTGAGGTGTCCTTAGAGGTGACATAGGGGTATGTTCCACAGTATAGGGAGTTACCCAACCCTTGTGTTCCTTCCAGAAGAACCGATTCTCCTTTGTCCAGCGCATCGTTGATCTCCTGTGCGGTATCAATGATGTAT
>JAAYIO010000175.1 GCA_012523385.1 Methanomicrobiales archaeon | reverse complement strand
GTTTATGCTTGCAAAAGGTGTGGGTGGCCTGCCGGTTATCGAAGATTCCCGTCTGGTAGGCATGATTACTGAGTATGATATGGTCCGGGCTCTCCAAAATGAGTTATAATAATATAGCATTTCAACACAAAAATCAGTATAGATAAAAAAAGCATGAACTAAAATGTCATGCTTTTTATGGCATCCTCCCTCTGTGGCACACGGAGGATGCCTCATGAACAGGTCTGTTGAATATTTAACCTTGATCCTGTGAAAAACAGGATTTTGAATAGGATCTATGTATCCAGGAAGTGGCATAATGAGTCAGAATTTATTTGTCAAAGATGTGATGTCCAAACCGATTACTGTTGCTAAATCTGCTCCAATTACCGAAGCGCTTGATAAAATGCTTGCAGAGGGCGCAGACCCTCTGATCGTAACCCACAACGGTTCAGTAATGGGAACTATTTCACGGGCAGCTATTGCAGAAACACTGGGCAGCAAGAAGACATCCACTCTGTCACCAACGCAGATTCACGTTTCGAACCAGACTGATGAAAATTACACCTCAGTTTATGGGGATCAAGAGGCAGAAATTCTCATTCCGCTTCTTCAGGAATTTAAATTAGTTGTCGTGCTTGATAGTGAGCATAAGTTCATCGGAAAGGTTGATGCAACGGATCTTCTTAAAGCGATGGTTCCCAATACCACTACGGAAAAATTGATTCAGAATGCAGCAGTAATTGGTCAGGATGAGAGGGTCGTTCACCTGAGGAGACGCATGCTTGATGAAAAGATGACAAAATTTGTTGTTATGGATGATAGCGTCATTGCCGGCATTGTTACGGAAACGGATGTTGCACGGTCAATGCGTGATTTCAAAACAAATGTGGCAGATAAACATCAGGATAACCAGATTAAAAATCTCTTTGTCAGGGATATCATGACAGCACCTGCGCTCACTCTTGATGAGAATACACCCGTTTCGGAGTTTATCGAATTGATTGTATCAAAAGGGATAAGCGCGATTCCTGTCACCAAAAATGGAAAACTCCACGGAATTATCTCAAAGTATTCAATGCTCGTTGCATTATAATAATTCCCTTTTTTTGTAGCAGATAGTATTCTATTTCACCTGATAATTCCCTGATATTAGTATGAGACCGATCATTCCTGTACAGCCCGTGCGCGAGATTGACGCGCTTCTTCAGAATATGGCACATAGCGGGTTCCAGGGGAGAAAGCTTGGCGAATCTCTGAATATCTGGAAACAGATGATCGAAGATACCGACTGCACCATTTTTCTGGGGCTTTCCGGTGCGATGATTCCCGCTGGGATGCAGGCGTGTCTTATCGAACTTGTTGAAAATCGCTATGTGGATGCCATTGTCTCAACCGGTGCGAATATTTTTCACGACATCTGTGAACATCAGGGTGTGCACCATTATCGTGGTCATCACCATGTAGACGATGAAGAGCTCTTCAGCAAAGGAATTGACCGGATGTATGATGTGTTTGCGTATGAGGATGAATTCAGGAGCGTTGACCGTATAATCGCTGAATACGCCCGTTCAATATCGCCCTATGCCGGTTCATCCCGCGAATTCATTGGAGAACTGGTCGCGCATCTACAAAAGATGTGGCCTTCAGGGCAATCTCTTGTGTCTGCATGCAAAAAGGCCGGAGTACCAATCTTTATCCCGGCATTAGCCGATTCATCGATTGGCATTGCTCTCCTGATGGCACGGAGGAATGGAACTGACATTACTATTGACCAGTTGAAAGACGCGGACGAAATCACCCGAATGGTCGAAAATTCAGAGAAAACCGGCGTAATTTATATCGGCGGCGGTGTTCCCAAGAACTTCATTCAGCAGACGCAGGTCATCGCGTCAGTCCATGATAACGATCGTGGAGGGCATGCATACGCTATACAATACACAACAGATGCTCCTCACTGGGGTGGCCTTTCCGGTTGTACCTTTGAGGAGGCTATCAGCTGGGGAAAGGAGTCGGCAAGTTCCCTTAAGGTTCAGGTGTTCTGTGATGCGACAATAGCGCTTCCCCTTGTCGTATCCGGGTTGAAATGTATGGATTTAACGCGAAATACGCCGCCGTCATTCTTTTAGGACCGACACGTTTAATACCCTTCTTTTACTATTCAATAGGGTAACATTCATGGAGCAAGACGATAGTTCGTGTTGCGAGTGTCGTAATGATGCGAGATTATCTCTGTTGAGGTAGCCAAGCCAGGCATGGCGCGGGGTTGCTAACCCCGTGTCCCTTGGGACGCGGGGGTTCAAATCCCTCCCTCAACGCTTTAAAGAGTATATCTCTCACAATGTGAGGCTAGCTTAATGGAAGAGCAAGAGATCAAATACTTTGTCAGGATTGAAAACACTGACCTTGACGGTACTAAATCGGTACTAATTGCATTAACCGGACTTGCGGGTATCGGTATGCATACTTCATCTGTAATTTCAAACCTTGCAGATGTAGATCCACAGGCAACTCTGGGTCTGCTCGAAGAAGAACCGGTTGACCGCATTCGTGCGGCAATTGCCAGTTACAAGGAAAATGTGCCAACCTGG
This sequence comes from Methanomicrobiales archaeon, assembly GCA_012523385.1. Lineage (GTDB taxonomy): Archaea > Halobacteriota > Methanomicrobia > Methanomicrobiales > Methanomicrobiaceae > Methanogenium. Next base: position 3,274 of record JAAYIO010000175.1, on the reverse strand, counting down.
ATGCTTAACAGGCAGAAAGATGTCTACACCGGAGAAGCCCAACAGCTTCTCGGTCAGGACTTAAGAATGGCTATTGAAGAGGATGTCAACCGGATGCGCAAGATTCGCAGCTATCGGGGCATTCGTCATGACACCGGTCAGAAAGTGCGTGGACAGCGTACAAAGTCTACAGGCCGTACTGGCACCATTGTTGGTGTAAGAAGGAAGAAGAACTGAGGTTTTGATATGGGTTATCCAGGAAAAAACCACAAAACGTATGAAACTCCGAAAAGACGGTTCGAAAAGACCCGTATTGAAGAGGAAATTCGTCTGGTTATAGAATACGGTCTCCGTAATAAGCGCGAGCTTTGGAAAGCGGGCACTACTCTCAGAGATTACCGGCAGGCTGCACGTGACCTTCTTGCAATGAAATCATCTTCAACAAATGAAGTGCTCGTTGCAAGAAAACAAGAGGAACTCCTCGGCCATCTGTTCCGGAATGGACTGCTTGGTGAAAATGCAGGTACAAGTGACGTTCTTGCAATGAAAATAGAGAATGCACTGGAACGCCGTCTTCAGACAATGGTCTACAGGCGGGGTCTTGCACGGTCACCTAAGCAGGCACGTCAGTTCATTACCCACGGGCATATTGCCGTTGGTGGAAGAAAGATCACCATCCCCGGCTATCACATTAAACGCAGTGAAGAGGGCGCTATCACCTACTATGGTCCATCCCCCTTAACGAGTGATGTCCATCCTGAGCGTGAACGCATTATCAAAGGAGGGCGACAGTAATGGCAGCACCTGAAGAAAAATGGGGCATTGCGCATATCTTTGCTTCATTCAATAATACGGTCATCACCGTTACCGACCTGTCCGGCGCTGAGACGGTTACAAAGTCCAGTGGCGGAATGGTGGTAAAGCAGGCACGGAATGAAAGTTCACCATACGCTGCAATGCAGATGGCAATAAACGTTGCCCAGCAGGCACGGGAAAAAGGCTTTGTCGGTGTTCACGTCAGAGTTCGTGCACCAGGCCGCGGTAAGCAGCGAAGCCCGGGACCCGGAGCTCAGGCAGCCATTCGTGCACTTGCACGTGCTGGTATGCGTATCGGACGAATTGAAGATGTCACCCCTGTACCACATGATGCCATTCGTGCAAAAGGTGGACGAAGGGGCAGGAGAGTCTGATAGATGCACCTTTCATTCAGCAGGTTGGATGATAACGTCGCCCGTTTTATCATTTCAGGCTTTCCCTCGGCATTTGTAAATTCATTAAGAAGAACAATGATGGGGGAAGTTCCCACACTTGCCATCGAAGATGTGCTTATCTATGACAATGATAGCGCACTCTTTGATGAGATGCTCGTTCACCGTCTGGGGCTCATACCCCTGAGGACAGACCTCAGTGAATATGTGTTCACAAAGGACTGCTCATGTAATGGTGAAGGGTGTTCGGCATGCACATCTGTCTACACTCTCAGTGTAGAAGGGCCGAGGACTGTCTATTCCCGTGACCTGATTCCTCAGGATCCACGCGCTGCACCGGTTGATGAGAACATTCCTCTGGTTAAACTTGAAAAAGATCAGAAGGTAGTTCTTGAAGCCCGTGCTGTGCTTGGCCGTGGTTCAGAGCATGCGAAATGGCAACCAACGCTTGCCTGTGGATATAAAGGATATCCGCGGATTGTGTTTGACAGTAAGTGTGATAGCTGTGGCATGTGTGTGGACGAATGTCCACGCGATGTGCTTGAAATAAAGGGAAAGAAAATAGCAGTCGTTGATGGCAAAATTGAGGACTGCATACTGTGCAAGCTTTGTGAAAGAATCTGTGTTGCTAATGCAGACACCTGGGATAAACCCGCAATCTCTGTTCAGACAGAAGATGACCGATTCATCTTTGATATAGAGGGTGACGGGTCGATTCCGGTGCGACAGATTATTGAACAAGCTGCAAAAGTTCTTCAGACGAAATCAGACAGCCTGGTGGATGTTCTTTGCGATATATCCGGAGGGAATATAAATGACTAAAACAACGACGAAGAAATATCCGCGTTATTCCGCTCTCATATCTACTCTTAAGGAGACACCTAGGGCATATGGTGCAAATGTCTGGCGCGATATTGCAAAGCGGCTGGAAGCCCCCTGCAATAATTACGCTGAAGTAAATATCAGCAAAATTAACCGGTATACCCAGGATGGCGACATCATACTGGTTCCGGGAAAAGTTCTCGGGAGTGGTGTGTTGACCCAGAAGGTGTCTGTAGCTGCGATACAATTCAGTGAGTCAGCAGAAGAAAAAATTACTGATGCAGACGGTATCTGTATGACGATTGAAGAACTCGTTAAACAGAATCCGGAAGGCAGAAAAGTAAGGATTCTGAGGTGAGGTGCATGGTTACAATTATTGATGCAACAGGACTTCGCCTTGGACGGCTTGCCAGTATCGTTGCAAAACGATCGCTCCAGGGTGAGGAAATTGCCATTGTGAATGCAGAACAGTGCGTGGTTTCCGGAGGCAGGGCCACCGTAATAGCTGATTATGATCACAAGAGAAAACGTGGCTCCCGTGAGGGTGGTCCATTCTTCCCTCGCCGCCCGGATCATATTATCAAGCGGACGATACGCGGAATGGTTCCGTACAAACGCGCACGTGGTGCAGATGCACTCCGCCGTGTCATGGTACATGTTGGCGTTCCTGATGAATTCCAGGGAGCTGAGTTTGAGATCCTTGATGAGGCACATATCGACGGGCTTTCAACCCCGAAGTTTGTGACTCTGGGTGAGATCAGCACAGTTCTCGGAGCAAAGTTCTGAGTGGTGATATCAGATGACAAAAGTAATTAACACAAGTGGGAAACGGAAGACTGCAATTGCACGGGCTACCCTTCGCGAAGGCAAAGGGCGTGTGCGCATTAACTCTGTACCCCTTGAGATATACGGCACTGAGATGCTCAGGATGAAGATCTCTGAGCCACTCCTTTTGGTTCCGGGCGCTTTGAATGATGTTGATGTCTCTATTGACGTCAGAGGCGGCGGAATCATGGGACAGGCAGAAGCGGTCAGAACCGCTCTTGCCCGTGGCATTGTGAAGTGGAGTAATGACCCAAAGATTAAGGATGCATACCTTGTCTATGATCGTACTCTCCTGGTAAATGACTCACGACAGAAAGAATCAAAGAAGCCACACGGCCCTGGTGCACGTGCGAGATTCCAAAAGTCTTATCGTTAGATAATCACAAAAAATGAAGAGATCGTTTGCATGATACCAATCCGATGTTTTACATGTGGGAAAG
>JAAYIO010000174.1 GCA_012523385.1 Methanomicrobiales archaeon | reverse complement strand
TTTTTTTGCGGGACTTGTGGTCAGCGCAGTCATCTTTGCCGCGTACATGCATATCTGGGCATATCTTGCCGGCGGCAGAGAAGGCATCACTGAGACAGGGAAAGCGGTAATCTATGCCCTTACCCCGTTTCTCATTTTTGGATGGATACCGCTTTTAGGGTTTGTGATGGGGTTGTGGTCATTTATTCTCATTGTGATGGCTATCCGCGAACTCCAGAATCTGACCTTGGTAAAGGCGTTTTTTGCCGTCGCGATTGGATATCTAATTCTGGTGTACGTCGGTATGGCTGTTATCGGGTCGCTATTAGCCACGACCCTTGCCATTTTTTAAAAAATCTGGCCGTCTTTCCGGCCTGAACTATTCCTACTTCTTTTCCCATTTCAAAAGCTCGGTCACCGATGCAAGGGTAGCCCCCCGGCGAATTTCCTCTCGAATACGTTTTTCGGTCTTATTTACCTCAAGCGCCCGCCGTGCCACTTCATAGGCACGTTCACACGGGACAACCACGACACCGGACTCATCCCCTACAATCCAGTCGCCGGGTTTGACTGCCTGCCCGCAGCAGGAAATTGATGCCCCGATCTCTCCGAATCCCTTTGGTTCACCGGCGTTTGGAACGACGCCCGTTGCAAACACGGGGAAGCCGTAGGCACGGATATCATCCACATCCCGAACCGGACCGTCGATGACAATTCCCGCCACCTTGCGGTTCATCGCCGAGAGAGTTGCAAGTTCCCCCCACGGCGCGACCGAGCCATCGCCGGAGTTATTGATGACAATGACCTCACCTTCCTGTGCCACGTCGATTGCCTCGACCGGTTTTGCCCAATCGCCCCCGAAGGTCTGCACTGTGACGGCAGGCCCCACCATGCGCACGCGTCCGCAGATGGAGACGATGCGGTGCATCGCACCTGTGCGGTGCATTGCATCGGTCACATTGGGTGCTGACACCTGGGAAAAGATTGCACGAATCTCTTGTTCGGTAGATCGTTTTACCGGCGGCACAATCGACGGGTCATTGATGGCCGCCCGGATAGCTGCCGCAGAGACGGTCACATTATCTGACCGCACGATATTTCCACCGACAATGACAATGGAAGCGCCTGCCGCAACTGCCTGTGCCGCAGTTGTTGCATCAAGACCTCCTGCCACAGCAACAGGCACCGTAACCTCACCGATGATCGCTGCAAGGGTGTCAAGAGAATTTTTGCCGATCATCTGCTGGTCTATCCCCACGTGGGCGTTGATGATGTCAATTCCCAATGCCTCCAGTTCGCGGGCCCGCTCTGCCGGGTTATGAGTATTGATCAAATCTGCCATCAGGCGCACACCGTAGAGGCGTGCTGCCCGCACCGCATCCTGAATAACCACGTCGTCTGCATCAGCGAGGATACAGACAATACTTGCCCCAGCCTTCGCTGCCATCTCGACTTCCATGGTGCCGGTGTCTGCAATCTTCATGTCAGCAATGATCTCGTGCGTAGGAAATGCTTCCCTGAGGCGGCGGACGACGTCCATTCCGGCACTTTTAATCAGGGGAGTGCCTGCCTCAATCCAGTCAGCACCGCCTGCAACTGCTTCCTGTGCGATTGGCACTGCACGACCAGCCTCCTGGATATCGAGAGCGACCTGCAAGTGGGGGTAATTCATATTCATTCTCTGGGAACTCAAAAAAATTAAAGATTTGGTATTCGGTGGTGATCAGAAACCCATACTTACTGGGTGTACGTATCTTTGAAGGTGACTTTTTCAAACGGCTTCTTTACTGGCGCCACCATCCGTTCCCCCAAGGCGGGGTATCCGGCAGGGATGAGAGACACAAGCGTATACTCCGGTGGCACCTTCATGAGTTTGCGCACGTCCTCGTTGTAGTCCATCTTGTCCCCGGCGACCCAACAGGAGGAAATCCCGTATGCCCAGAGTCCTAGAATAAGGCTTGATGTAGCAGCACAGCAGTCTTCCAGATAGAACTTCTCGTCACGCAGACCGAAGATTGCAAAACAGGCAGGGGCGTCCGCGATGAACTTCCCATGACTTGCCAGTTCACCCAGTTTTTCTAGGATTTTTGAGTCAGTGGTGACCCCGAAAAGCCATGGTTGGCCGTTTCTGGCGGTAGGTGCCATGCGTGCGCACTCCATTGCCTGCTCGATTGCTTCCTGAGGGATGGGTTCATCCTTATATTTCCGGATACTCCGCCGGCCCTTGATGATGGTAATTCCAAGATTCATACCCTTACTTAAGAGTCATCATCAATATATGCTTCGCGAAAAGAGGGTGTTAGAAGGGGATAATGCTCCCCAAAAAGGCCATCAGGTTGGTGACTCCTGCACTCAGTATATCCCGCGGGTCGATGCCGAGGATGGGCATGATAAAGAGGATATAGGCAAATGTTCCGATAATGCTCCCTACATTGGCGAGTGCGGCCACGAGCACCACCCTGAAGAGTGGGTTTTCCCGCATCTGACTCAGGTCATCTGCTTCTGCTATCCGGCTGAAGTCAGCGCCCGTTGGGTGGCGTATTTTCGCCTCGGTGATGGCGGCAAACCATCCGGCTGCCATGAAAGGGTTAAGAGACGTCATCCACGCGACCGCAAAGGCAGTCAGAGCCGACAATGGGTGGCCTCTTGCAGCCAAAACTCCGATCGCAGCGAGAATGCCGTTAATAAGCACCCACCAGATCATCGCAGAGAAGAGCACGTCAAGACCTACGCCGGAGAATGCAATGAGGATGAGGAAGAGTGCAAAGAGAGCAAGGATAGAAAATCCGATTACTTTCATCCACGGAAAGGTCTTTGGCGTCTCCATAAGGCTGGCTTTGGTGGGCAGGGTCTCAGGCTGATCCAGATAGCGGGCAATCCCCTCGCGGTGACCGGCGCCGACCACAGCAAGCACCCGATCAAACCTTTGGCCGAGGTCATAAATGGCATGTGCCAGATACGCGTCCCGCTCGTCAATGAGCGCTGATGCACCTTTCGGTGCGAACCGGCGAAACTCCTCCATCGCAGCAGAGATCACATCCTGATCGGTCATTGAATCGATGTCTATCTTCTCGCCTACCTCACCGGCACCAGCAACAGACCCTATCAGTACATACACCATCTTGAGTTTCTCGGTGATGGGCATCAGGTTCCAGAACCTGCTGAAGGTGATCTGGATATCCCGGTCTGCAAGCGCAATCGGGATACCCCGTTCCTCTGCCAGTTCAACAGCGGCCATCATCTCAGCGCCGGGGGAGACGCCGGTCTCTTTTCCGATGCGCCGCTGGACATAGGCAAGCAACCACTGCGCAAGGATACCTGAAAAGTTCCCGCTCTTTATGACGTCATCCACCGATGGCGGTGCTGCATTCCCTTTCAACACCATCAGACGGCCGCGGTCCAGTTCCACTGCGACAATCTGCGGTTCAAACGTCTCGATTGCTTCCGTTACTTCGTCAACACTCTTCTGCGAGACATGGGCCGTCCCGATAATCTTTATTTCACCCAATCCGTTTCACTCCTTCACTATCCACAACGGCACATTCGTTTGGCCCCAGGTTCATTTCCATATATATCTCTTTGGTGTGTTCTGCATCCGTTGTCTCTGCGGTAACACGTTTGATGCATTCGTCTGCAATATTCTCTGCCTTATTGCATATCTGTCTCTGCCCGACTCCCGGACATGCATACACACGGAGCGTTCCTTGTTCCAGTGCAAACGGGTAGGTCCGGCAGATGAGAGGGCGTGCCGGGTATATCGTACATCGGTTATTTTCGTCCAAAAATATGCAGGCTTTCTCTGTCCGGCGCAGACACCAGGCAAGGGTAAACGTTCCGCCCCCCTCTGCCGGTAACCACTCGGGATAGGGTTCTGCAATCTCTTCCCAGGAATGTCCCGTATGTTCCATGATCGCCCGGACTTCCGGAGCGCTTACAAGAACGAGATTTCCATCATCCTCTCCTCTGCTACAGCATCCACCACACATCAGGCAGGTAAATCCGCTGGCATGTATTTTATCTGTGAGATGGTGAATGTGATCCATTGGAGTCAGGCCCGCACAGGGATATGTGCATTGAAAATTTCATACACTCGATTTTGGTCAACAGATCTTTTGGCCTTTGAATGGTACGGGAGGGCGAAGGTGGTCTCCGTCTCATGTGACATTGCCTTTAAGTCGTCCCTTGGGCGGAATTCTCGGGATTCCATTAGAGGGCTACCGCTTTTTTCTACCGTTGTGTCGAGATCGAGATCCCTCGGCATCCTGAAGACAAGATTGTTAAAATGACCAATGTTGTTGATCACATTTACGGGATGCATTTTATAATAATACGTTGTGCAAGGGTATATCTTTTCCAGGCGTATCCCATGGGAAAACCTTCAGGACTGCCGGATAGTGGTTGCCAGTGCTGCCTCTATTCGGTCTTCTGAAAACCCACGCCGGCGTGCCAGACAAAGAGCGCCACCAGCACCAAATCCCTCTTTCACTAATTGGATGCAGGCACGCGAAGGTGAAGGTTTTTGCACAAACCGTGCCGGGACAGGGGAGACGGTCACCGGTATACCCGCCAGCTCGAAAACGGCTGCTACATCTGCTGACCTATCCTGCCAGACACAGTCGGTCATCGCACCGGTGATGTGCCCTCCGGTATCGCCGGCGAGAGCAGCAACTGCACCCATCTGGGTGCCACCGCAGAGGACAATCTCTTCCGAAAATCCCTGTATGAGGCCCAGTGCCGCGGCCATGACCGGGTCCCCTGTCTCCTGAATGAGGTCAGTGCCCCTGAGAGAACAGATATCCGGACAGCGTGTTCTGACGTTTTCCCATACTGCCTCTTTTTCGGCGACAGTATCCCAATTTGCAGAAGAACTGACTCTGCCTTTGAACCCGTGTGCCCGGAGAACACAGAGTGCGTGGGTCGTTCCGCCGGGAATGCATTCTCCGAGCCAAAGGGTTTGGTGATTTTCAGCGAGTGCCGCACCCGTATTTGCGGCTTTTCTGACGATCGCGTTTGCATCCGGGACGGATGGGCCGGTTCGGGGATCACCTGCCGGCGTCTCGGAGAGCACTGGTGCTGGCATCGGAAGAGAACCTGCATACCCAGCATTAAAAAAAAGAGGGGTGACCCCAGTGAGTGAGCACATGGCCCGCGTCACTCCGGCCACGGTCAAACAAGGCGGGAGGCGCCTGCCGCCTGCGACAAACGTAGCATCCCGGCCCGGCGTATTCCACGTGTCCTCAGGTGTTTTACCGGCACCTGAGAGCCCGGGAATGAGGCTCAGGCGGGATGAACCAAGGAGCACGACAAATGCATGCGAGGATACCATCACCCATCTTCAGGAGTAATCCTTCATAAATTCGCGTATCTTTTCCCAGATGGCATTTTTTGAGTGGCCCATCATGGACGCAAGCCAGAGTGCACCGCCGGCACCGGCACCTTCCTTGACTTCCCCGGCACAGTAGCGTGCAAGGCCGGGGTGGCCGATATTGCCGAAGTCCGGATCAACAAACCATGCAGTGGTTCCAATCTCTGCGGCGGTCTTTTCAAATGTTGCGAGTGGGTCATCCCGCACATATACCGTGGTGGCAAGTGGGGGTGGGGTCTCGCCAAGTGCTTTGATGAGTGCTGCGACAGCAAGCATCTGGGTGCCGCCGGCGAGTACCAACGTGTGTGGATAGGTGGCCGCGATACCGGCGCAGACGGGTATCATTGGGTCTCCTGCCGCGCGTGCAATGGCGAGTGGATCTGTTATCTCTTCTTCCTCTATTCGTTTCAGCACTGCTGTGCAGATCTCTTGTTTTACCGATGTCGGGTGTTCTACATGGCTGGAACTGACATTACAGGAATACCCGAGCGCCCGCAACACACAGAGTGCTGTCGTGGTGCCTCCCGGGACGCTTTCTCCTAAAAGGAGAAACTCAGAATGCTGACCAAGGAAGGTGCCAAGGGTCTTTCCCCTGATGTAGAGTTCCTCTGCATCAGGGACTGCATCGCTTTTTCGTGGGTCTTTACCGCATGCACTGTATACATCAAATGCAGGATAGGATGGTGTATAAGAGAGTCCTGCGTTCACCACGAGGGGGCGAATGCCGCAGAGCTCAGCCATCGCGCGGGTCAGGGTGGCAGGTGTGGCACATCCCGTGGGACTGACTGGTACAACAGGCGCGCTGGTTATTTTTCCGTTGACAATGATTTCTCCGTCAAGGACCGATGTGGCAAGCGTGAGCTCAGCCGTCGGTCCGGCAGCAGAAATCCCTGGAACGGTCGATATCTGGGTATTTCCGATTACTACAACCACCATGGGGCGCGAGATGGTAATGTCGGGTTTCTCAGTAATGATGCTCATTCTCTGACTATTAGATGAATGAGGTATTAAGGGTTACAAATCGTGATAGTTAATGCAATTTAATTTGTTTTTGAAACAACCCTGCTTTGCTGGAGAAATAAAGATAAAAAGGCAGTTATAGCGTGATGGTATATGGTGGATGATACGATGAGAATCTTAGAACCCCTTCGTGCGATGCTCCAGTTTACCACCATACTTCCGATGGGCAGACCTTCTGACTATGATGCCTATGTTCGCCACGCCTACCTCCTCCCGCTCTCCGGGTATCTGATAGGAGGCATTGCAGGACTCATCGCAATGCTCTTTGTTCAGCCGCAGATTGCCGGTGCTGTTGCACTTGCCATCGTGCTGGTGCTGACCGGATTCAATCACTTTGATGGTCTCTGTGATCTGGGGGACGGGCTGATGGCCCACGGGAGTCGGGAGAAGCGGGTGACGGCACTTACCGACCGGACACTCGGTGCAGGCGCGGTTGGGGTGGCAATTGTCGTCATGCTCCTTACCTATGCAAGCCTCACCACGGTTGTCTGGATTGCAGGAGCGATTATTATTGCAGAGGTGATGGGAAAGGTTGTGCAGGTCATTCTCATTGTCGTTGGCAATCCCTTCCGTGAGGGGTTGTTCTCATATATGCATACGGGCGCACACTGGTGGTTCATTCCGCTCTCCTTTCTCTTCATAGCGCCACTTTTGCTACTTCCTATCAGTCCGGTCTCGCTGGGTTTTGCAACGGCGGTAGCACTCATCACTGCTGGTGTGCTGATGATGGTTACCCGGTACCTCTTTGGAGGGGTGAATGGGGATATCGTCGGGGCTTCTCATGAACTGACGCGGTGTATGGTGCTCCTTGCTCTTGCGATCACAGGATTCTAATACCGTTCTTTCTTTGAGCTACAATTCAAAATTTACGGGAATACGCGGAACCGCGCCGATATAGTCGGAAAAGATACGTAAAAGATTTTGGGATCAGTGTTCAGTAGGAATGGAGTAACTGGAACCCTTTATCTTGGTCATCACCACAGAGGAGGGCATTTCCGTCCTTTACAAAGAGGTTAAAGGTCAGCTGTGCTTCCTGGAGTTTATCCACCCTTTCATCATCGCTGAGTCCCGTATCGGTAATTACTTTTTTCAGCGGATTTGGCATATCGCGGCGACCGACTATGACACCTTCACAATAAGCACAGAATGCACACTTGCTGTATACGGAGACTTCTTTTTTTTCTCCATCACACATGACCTTCACCATATCGTTCGGGCCTGTTCTGTTCAATGGCAACGTCTTCATGTAAAGATTTAGGTGGATTGTGATGTAATATCTGTGTGTCGGTTGGTCAGAGCCTTTTACCGATTTTTTTTGTGCCATTTCATCTGAAGAAATCATTTAAATACCTATCCCTCCTATTAATAATACTCGTATCAAAGTGACCGGGCAGACGTCTAACGAGCCCATCCTTACGATTTGGAGGTTATTAAATATGGCAGCAGATAAGCCACACATGAATCTTGCCGTGGTCGGCCACATTGACCATGGGAAGTCAACAACCGTTGGGAGACTTCTCTTTGAAACAGGAGCAGTCCCTGCGCACATTATTGAGAACTACCGCAAGGAAGCAGATTCAAAAGGTAAGGGCTCATTCGAATTCGCATGGGTTATGGACAACCTCAAGGAAGAGCGTGAACGTGGTATTACCATCGATATCGCTCACAAGAGGTTCGACACAGCTAAGTTCTACTTTACCATTGTAGAC
>JAAYIO010000173.1 GCA_012523385.1 Methanomicrobiales archaeon | reverse complement strand
TTATGGGTAACCACATACCGGTGCAGGTATGAACGGATTTTTTGTGATGGGTAGCCTGAAATCGTCTGTAACGGAGTGGGTAGAGATATTCTGTCGCTCTTTCGGGGTGGGTGGTCGAAGCATGTGACATGACGCATGGTTGCAGTCGGTACACTGCCTAATTGCATGCCCCACTGGGGGCAATGGGGGATTTCCTGCCGGATGATCCCCTCCATGCAACAACACACAACCCGCTCCTTTCATACTATGATACTTTGTTAACGCACCTAGTATCGAATAATTCTCTAACACAAAGAATACCTCTAACACGAATACTACCTCTACACCCAGAGGTTCTCTCTTTCGACAGAACATGCACACTATAGGTATCTGTAATGTGCCAAATCGGTCAAACCGACAAATGGTTAAGAGACTTATCCTTTTCTTTGAATTTGCCTGTGGTTTATTGTTCTCTTCACCTCATTGACGGGTATCGGTATTATTCTCGTGGTTCTCGCTAAAATTTCGGTTAATTACATAATAACCGAACATATTTCTGATCATACAAAATAACCGAACTTCTTTTGGCTTCTATTGATACCAACCGAACCACAGAATGTATACCAGACAATTATGATCCTGAATGAGTTACATCCCGGTGAACGTGGACGTGTCACCGGGGTAGATGGCGGGCCCTGTCTCCAGCAGAAACTCGCCCTGCGGGGCATTTCAGAAGGGTGTACGCTTACCATGGTATCATCATGTGGGCCGGTAGCAGTGGAGTTTCGGGGCAACACGGTAGCCCTTGGACGCTGTATGGCCCGCAATATAAAAATAGTAAAGGTTGAATAATGCTGACAGAACTGTCTGATTTGCCGTTTGGTGCAACAGCTATTGTCCGGGAAATAAATACGTCTGCACATGATCTAAACTGCATGGGGCTCCGGATTGGTAAGGAACTGAAGATGATCACCAAACAACCCATCAAGGGCCCGGTGGTTGTCCTCATTGGCGAGTTAGAGATTGCAATGGGCCTTGAGATAGCCGGGCGGATTATGGTAGAGACCGGGACGGATATATGACCGGCGGAAAAACCGAGATGGCTGTTCTCGTACCGGAAAGGGGAACCACCGTTCTGATGATCGGTAACCCGAATGTGGGCAAGAGCGCTCTTTTTAATCGAATTACCGGTGCAAACGCTATTGTATCAAATTATCCCGGCACAACGGTAGACTTCACCAGTGGCACCTTCATTGGGGGTGGTCGTACCTACACCATCATCGATGTACCCGGCACCTACTCCCTTGATCCGCGTGATGCGGCAGAAGAGGTGGCCGTCCGGATGCTCAGGGATTATCCGGATGCAGTCGTGATGATTGTGCTTGATGCCACAAAGACCGATCGGGGTCTCTATGTCGCCCTTGAGGTGATGGAACGGGGCATGCCCTGTATTGTCGCGGTCAATATGATGGACGCCGCCCACGAAAAGAAAATATCCCTCGATATTGCCGCACTCCAGCGTATTCTGGGAGTGCCGGTGGTTGCGACGACTGCAACAAGCGGTGAAGGGGTGCGTGACCTTGCAGATATGCTCAGGAAAGCCAAGGTTGCAGACATTGGCGCTATCGCACAGCGCATGCGGGGCGAAGAACCGGAACGTGAACCCGCCTTCACCTGCGGTGGCTGTGGCGGGTGCGGAGGGCGTTAATTAGATGGTATTCTCATCAGACGCCCGCTGGGAGATGGTAGACGAGATCACCCGCCAGACCGTAACCTATGGCACCTATAAACAAACCCTTGGCGCAGTGCTCGGAGACCTGACGGTTAAACCCCTCACCGGGATTCCGGTCGCGGTTGCCGCACTCTATGCATTTTGGAGTGTATTCACCTCGTTTGCAGGGGAACTTGTAACCGACGGGTTCATGGTGAAATTCTTTGATGGCCTCTGGCTCCCATGGTTTCAGGCCATCTGGCCAGACCCCGGAAGCTGGCACTACTTCCTTTTCATCGGTAATCCCGCGGCAGATACCTGTTTTGAAGCATTTGGGATGCTGACATCCGGTCTTTTTGTCTCCGTCGGTGTGGTGCTTCCGGCAGTCTTTGTCTTTTATCTCATGATGACGCTCCTCGAGGACTCCGGTTACCTGCCCCGCCTTGCAGTTCTCATGGACACCGTGCTTCACCGCATTGGACTGCACGGTTACGCGATTGTGCCCATCATTCTTGGTCTCGGATGCAATGTGCCAGCGGTGACTGCCACCCGTATTCTTGAGACTAAAAAGCAGCGGTTCATCATGATGACCCTTCTTGCCATCTTCATTCCCTGCGGAGCGCAACTGGGTATCATGATGAGCATCATTCCTGACCTGATTGGTGTGGTGATACTCTGTCTGATCATCGGTTTTGGCATATTCGGGTTTGTCTTAAACAAAATAATTCCCGGAGAAAATCCTGAAATTCTGGTGGATGTGCCTCCGTATAACTGGCCGGTGAAAGAGTATGTCATAAAGAAACTCTGGAACCGCACCAAAGGATTCCTGAAAGAGGCGGTGCCCTTTGTTCTCCTTGGCATTCTGCTTGTCAACCTCCTCTACCTTGGTGGCGTTATTCAGGGACTTGCAAACCTGTTCGAACCGGTCTTTGTCACGTGGTTTGGTGTCCCCAAAGAGACGGTCGGGCCGCTTATTGCCGCATTCCTGAGAAAAGATCTGGCGATTGCACAGCTCTCAATTATTCCGATGACCGCGTATCAGATGGTTGCATCCGTGGTGCTTGTTACCATCTACTTCCCGTGTGTGGCTACCTTTGTGGTCATGCTCAGGGAGGGATGGAAAGAATTGATTGCGGCAATCGCGGTGCTTTTCGTGGTTGTCTTCATCTATGGCGGACTCATTCACGCCGTTGGTATCCTGTTGGGGGTCGCATAATATGGAACACGTTGATATGAAACAAGAGAATGACCGAAAGATTACGCCCCTTGGGTTCTATTTCGCTTTGCTGGGCCTTGCGACGCTTCTGTTTGGCATGGCAGATATCCTTGTCTGGGCAGGAATCCGGCCCGGTATTGAGGTGGGTATCCTTGAAATCGCCGGTGACGACTTCTTCCGCTGGGCATGGGGTGGATTTGTCATGGTATGTGCCGGCATCTTCATGCTTGCAGGTTCTGCCCGCGTTGAGACACTACAGCAGTCGGCCAAGGTGGTTCTGGGAGGTGTCCTCGTCTGGGTCATTGCAGGCACCGATATCTTTGCCCGTCTCTGTGTGGCGATACCTGCTGGTGAAGCGTCTCCGGCGTTCTTGAATTCCTGTTCAGGTTTTTTAACTGAGTTTGCACCACCATACACCCCGGCAATGCTCCTTATCCCGTTTACTCTGGGTATTGTCTACCTGATTCGGATGCATGCCAACGACGATTCCTGACGGGGTCTATTTTGGCTCTTTGGAGTCACCCATTTTATCACCTTTTAAAGATGAATATTAGGACAGAAAGAGTATGAACGAAGGATATATTGCAAAAAACCTTAGCAGGAAGGCTGAGGATTATCTTGAAGCTATCCTCAATGTTACTCTTGAGAAAGGGTACGCCCGGACGAAAGATGTGGCTGATCAACTGAGTGTCAGTCCGTCCAGTGTAGTGGAGATGTTCCGAAAACTGGACACTCTGGGTCTCGTTGAATACCGGCGGTATGAAGGAGTGGTCTTTCGCCCTGAAGGGCAGAAGATTGCAGAGGTGATTAAATATCGCCACGATACCCTGAAGAAGTTCTTACTGCTGATTGGTGTCGCCGAACGGGTGGCAGAGGCGGATGCCTGTTTTATGGAGCATGAACTGAACCCTGAGACGGTGCGTCGTATCCGGCTCTTTCTGGAGACCATGGATGGAGACCCGTCCTTCTGTGAGCAGATTCAGACGGAGATCGACCGGCGGCTCCAGCAAAAACAGTCTAATTCAAAATAATATCCCTTTTTTAGCTGTTCACTGATGAAGTGGAAGGCGTTGTTGCAGTTTTTTGTTTTCCGAAACCGAGCTATTGAACCGTATGTTCCTTTCATTGCTATGTGATAGTGATCAGGTTAATGCTCTGTTACCTGCTACCTTTCCCTACCTATGGGATACCAGTATCTTTTTGGCCCGGTGCCGTCCCGGCGACTGGGCATTTCGCTTGGTATTGACCTTGTGCCCCCCAAGACCTGCAGTTATAACTGCATCTACTGTGAGTGCGGGAAAACAACCAACCTGACGACCGAGCAAACTGAATATTACCCAACGGATGCCATCATTCGCGAGATTGATGATTACCTTTCGACCTCCCCTCATCTCGACTTTATAACCTTTTCCGGTTCGGGGGAGCCGACGCTTCACTCCGGTATCGGAGAAATCGCCCGCCATATCCGCGAGAGGTTCCCGGAATACCGGATTGCCCTTCTGACAAACGGGAGTCTCTTTGCTGACCCCGGTATACGGGCGGAAGTGGCAGAGATCGATGTCATCGTGCCGTCGCTTGATGCGGTATCTGAATCG
>JAAYIO010000013.1 GCA_012523385.1 Methanomicrobiales archaeon | reverse complement strand
CCGTTAAAGCCCTCTATGAGACGGTGTATCAGGCACTGCCACGCGTAATGGCATGCATCCAGAACCATACGGTCTCTTTGTCGCAGTTTGAGCATCCGAAATTTAATGGATGCGAGATAATTCCCTGAGGAAAAAGGAGATGAAGGTTAACTGGCGTTCCATTCCGTGGGCAAAAAATTCGTTTGCTGCGTTGCGTGCGGCATGTGAGCTTTCAGACATCACATTCAATGAAGTGGATTCGCCTGAGAATGACATCACCTGTTATAGCCTGAACTCGGTCAATGAACCACAATTCAGGAAAGAGATAACCAATGCGGAATGTATCACCATTGTAGGAGGGCCGCATCCATCTGCCTGCTGGAGAGAGGTCCGCAAATATGCAGATTATGTGGTGATTGGTGAAGGGGAATTTACGCTTCCTGCCCTCATCGCCATGATTGCGTCCGGTAGTGACGCCCTGCCAGCAGGCGTCGTTTCAAAAGATCAGGCGGTAATGCCCAATCACTGCGTATTTCTTCCATCTTATCCACCGTTCACCAAAGTGAGAGGATATACAGAGATTACCCGGGGGTGCCCGTTTGGATGCGGATACTGCCAGACACCACACCTTTTTGGCAACCACATGCGGCATCGCAGAATCGATGATATTGAACGTGCCACCCGCGTCATCCCCGACATACGGTTTGTCACCCCGAACGCTCTTGCCTATGGGTCAGATGGCATCCACCTGCGCCTTGACAAGGTGGAAAAACTGTTCCGTGCCCTTGCCGGAAGAAGGATTTTTTTTGGAACGTTTCCGAGTGAGGTGAGACCCGAGTGCATCACTGATGCATCACTGGATCTGATCAAAACCCATTGTGTTAACAGAAAAATTCATTTTGGCGCGCAATCGGGCAGTAACCATGTATTACAGATGCTGAGACGCGGTCATACCGCAGAGGATGTGATGCAGGCATATGCCACCTGCTGAGAGCATGGCATGACCCCGGTGGTTGATTACATCGTGGGACTCCCCTATGAATCTGATGAGGAACAACGGCAATCTCTTCTCCAGATGAAAGAAATAACCCGCGGCGGTATCGTGCATGTCCATCATTTCACGCCGCTTCCGGGCACACCCCTTGCCGGAATGCCGGCACGCACCGTCCTTCCTGATGTAAAACGTGAACTCGGGCGGATGGCACTCAGCGGAAAGGCAACCGGTTCCTGGATTGATGCTGAGGCAAGGTATTTTAAGATTGATGAAGACCAATTATGATGATGAAAATCCTTCTTCTGACCGATATTCATGGCCAATATGATACCATTTCACGTTTCATGGAACTGGCCCCGGATATTGTGATCATTGCCGGAGATATTAGCGACTGTGGCCGTCCAAACGAAGCAATGCAAATATTTGATCAGATTGATGTACCATGTTTTGCTGTTCCCGGTAATTGTGACGCACGCGAGATAATTGATGTCATTGAAGACTCTGATGCAGTAAGCCTGCACGGGACATCCCTTGCAATAGGACCCGTGACCTTCACGGGAGTCGGAGGATCAAACCCGACACCCTTTAACACCCCGGTTGAGCTCTCTGAAGAGGAACTGTGTGAAGTCTTAAAGAAGGCAAAGAAGAGGGCGCACCAGAACGTGCACAATGTGTTAGTTACGCATGCGCCCCCTTACTGCACCCTTGATGAATGTGAGGGAACCAATGTCGGGTGTAAATGCTTTCGGGATAGCCTGAAAGATTTTGATCTCGTCTGCTGTGGTCACATCCACAACCACGCCGGTGTTGTTGAAGTCGATGGCACGGTGGTGGTAAACCCCGGCCCTGCATCAGAGGGGAAATGTGCAATCATCACCCTCGGCGACTCGGCAAAAGAGATTGAAGTAAAACTTATCACTCTTTAGCGAATAGTAATTCAAGATAGGATTCCGGTATGTGTGCCCCGGAAATATTCAGCTCTTTTTTTACGGATTCAATTTTGGCATTTGCATTAGCTATATCCCCGTCAGTCAGTACTTCAATCTCCACATACGTGCCCAGCCCCTCAACACAGTCAAGAGCAATTGTCGTGCCGGAGTAGTGGAATTCGTCACGTTGTTTTTTGACAACAGCACTCACCAAAAAACCCGTGGCAGTCAATAGGAGGATGGCATCCTCTGCAGACGCTACCGAGAGAGTAATCTCTGTTCGTGCCTTTGAACCGCTGATGTGAGCTTTTGGACCTTTATAGGTGATCTCTGTGCCGGACTTAGTTTCACGAATACGAAGCGCCTCATCAGTAACACCATAATCACGG
>JAAYIO010000172.1 GCA_012523385.1 Methanomicrobiales archaeon | reverse complement strand
TGGTACGTCGCGCATCAGCTCCGGCATACCGCCCACCATCACAATGAAAGAAGATGGGCACGCATCCACGGCGCATCATCATCCATGTGGCAACAGATGAGTCAAGTCCCGCAGAGAGGAGGGAGAGAAACTTTCCCTGCGTGCCAAGGGGGAGACCTCCGGGCGCGGTTATCTCGCTGTCATACACGATTCCTCCGAATGTCCGCGCTTCAACAAATATCTCGTAGTCCGGCGCCGTCAGGTTGACATGGATACCGGGACAGCGCTCATAGATACATGAACCCGCTGATGCCCCCAGTTCCTGACTGGTAAATCCCTCCATCCCGGAACGTTTTGCCCGAACAGCAAACGACATGCCGGGAGTTAGCTTATCTGCGGCAAGTCGGGCTGCGGACTCCTCGATGATCTTTCGGTCTGGGGGAGTAAGGATGCATTTACTGACCCCGACAATGCCAAATACCCGTGATGCAGCCTGTGCAATCCGGTCGGGGTTGTCTCCCCAGATGATAATTCTCCCCCGGTGCTGTTCAACAGAGCATTCCATGCCTTCCGCTTCAATTGCTGCGATGAGGTTTTTTGTCAAGATATTGATATAATATTTCATGACCGATTCGCTCTTTAAAAAAAGCTCCCCAAAGCGCACCATCACAGCCTCGCGTATCTCAATCCTTTCTTCCATTCTTTAATCTCCCTGCTTTCAGCAGGCTGACACTATCTAAAGAATACATTGGTATTGACGGGTAATGTAGATTATCACCACCTCGGGAGAGAACGATGAGAACGGGCAACGCGAAAACACTAATAGCGCAGATATACAATTGAGTACTTACTATGGCGAAGAGTAAAAAAGAGAAAGTGGAGCCACAGTCTGTCCTGTATTATTTTTATACACAGGAACGCTGGGACAACTGGATTAAGACGCTTGAGGAGATGAGTTTTGATTATGATGAGGATTCCGAGGAGATGCCGGAAGGCCTGCAGTCGCTCAACAATTTTACTGAAGATATCAATGTCGCAGTTCTGAAAATAATCAAGCTCTTTCTTCTGGGCAATTATAGTCCGGATGCGGCTAAAAAGAAGATCGCAGAGGTTGAGGATATTGTCATGGGGCCATTACCCGAGAGCGATGTCGCCGATATCATCTCTGGTGTTCAGATGCGCTTTTTGGTGCTCTTTTCCGCATGCAAGGCAGTCATCGACGGCACGGCTGAGGGTGAGATCAAGGATCTGGTAAAACACGGCAAAACGCTTACTGATGATCAGGCAGAGGAGGCTCTGAAGACCGCCGCAACAATTGGCGCTCTCGTAATTCTGGGTGGATCGTGCTGTGGGAAATATCTCCGTACCGATGTCGATGAACCGCTCCTCTTTGACGACTGGCTGATTGAGGTGGATGATATGGGTAATGCACTTAAGACCCTCAAGAACTTCGAAGAGCAGTTTGGGGAAGGAATTTGATCGCCGCAAAGGCCAGATTTAAATTTGCAAAAAAACTTCAGAACGTTGCAGGATTTCGTGTCCCTGATTTCGCCTTCAATGGCGTATTCATGGATATTCTGGTCTCATCTTTGGACTATGACTCCCTTGACCGCACGATGCGGTCACAGATCATTGCGTTTTTCAAGGATTTCCTTGAGTGCGAGTGCAAGGGGTCTCCGCAGTGTGGATGTCCAGAGAGAAAATTTGCGTTAAAGATTCTTGAACTCCGCAGTCTTGGGCTGAATCATCGCCAGATCGGTGAGGTTCTGCTGGATGATTATGGGATTGAGATTTACCCTACCGATATCCTGAGTTTTCTGGAAGATAGTGTGCATACCCTTGAAGCTATCCGTGATGTGGCGCGGATTGAAGGGAACGAGGCACTTCTGCAGAAGACGATTGATGCGATAAGGGAAATTGAAGGAAAATAATACCTGTCCAATCGTTTTATACTATTTAGGTAATATTCATTCCATTTTTTATCGTACTGCCCGTTCCATTTTCTCTCTATCAACGCTATGAAAAAAGTGGTATCCGGGCCGGGATGGTCGATAGATAACACACCTAACCCAGCTGATGAGAATGGCTGGTTTTTCTTTAGGATTGATTCAGCAGACTTAAAAATAGCCTAAAGAATCCCCATCTCACTCAGACGGGACGGAAGATACTCATCGGTGACAAAGTCAAGACCCCTGCTTGCAAAGGCCTGCTGTTCTGATTTCAAACCCATATCAAGCTGAAGTTTGATCTGTTTTCTCCAGTAATCGGTATCAAACCTCGGGTCGGTAAGTTCTGCTTTTAGGGCCGCGATATCCCCCTCGGTGAGCTTGTCTGAGGGGAGATTATAATCGCTGATGTCACTTGGCTGGACGCCGATGAACTGTGCCGATGGGGTGACGAGAATGTCTGACATATGTGCCGCCTTAATTGACCCATATGCGATGCTTGCAAAGATGCGGTATGACCAGGGGTCACCGTCCGTGAAAACCACAACCGGAATACCCAGTTCATAATTCATCCGTCTGAGCATGCGCCGTGTGGAACGTGCGGGCTGTCCCTTAAGGTGGAGGAGGATGGCGTTATGGGCTTCGTCAAACCCGTTCTCCATTAACCGGGCGTACATACCTCCTGTTTCTGTAGCAATGACAAATGAGGCGTCATGGTCAAGGAATTCGATATTCTCTACATTGGAGGGGATTGGGTATCCTGCCTCTCCCACATCCTCCTGACAGTGTATATCCCGATTACCTCGTTTGGTCTGCTCCCTGAGACGGAGTGGGCCGTAAATTGATGCACCGTCTTCCTCTGGACGCAGGTGAAATGCCTCCCGGGAGAGTTCGGTGACGATCTCCAAGTCCTCTATCAGCATGTTACTCTCATCCTGAGCCGCAAACTTCGCCCTCTTCCATCCTTCCGAGATGTAATACATCTCCCTGAGGGTCGATGAGCGCGACTCGATGAGCTGTTGTTTAAGAAAACCGACGACATAGGCCATCTTCAGGATATGCAATGCCCCCTTTGCAGTATTTGCTGTTCGTGTCGTACCTTTGTCCCCGTATTC
Source organism: Methanomicrobiales archaeon (assembly GCA_012523385.1). Classification (GTDB taxonomy): domain Archaea; phylum Halobacteriota; class Methanomicrobia; order Methanomicrobiales; family Methanomicrobiaceae; genus Methanogenium. The sequence goes on along the minus strand of JAAYIO010000172.1, from coordinate 2,388 downwards.
CCAGACTTCAGACGATTCATTAAATTCGATATTTGCCTTTGTCCGGGTGGGGAGCGTAATGGTGGGGACGCGCCCATCCATCATCTGACCGTACCACTCGGAAGCGATAGATACCAATCGCTCCTGTGTTTTTTTGTCTTTTTCATTATTCGCCATCGAGGTCCACCACCACTTTCATCTTTTCATCAACACCGCGGATATCAATAGACCCCCGGCCTTTTCCGGGATACGTGACCTTCCATGCGGTTTCAGCCTCGATTGTAATCCGCCAGACTGCATTGAACTCTGTCCCGATGGTATCGATGAAATCCGGCTTTGGCACAGCTTTTTCAGGATTATCTTCGGAGAGGCTGTAGACCATTACCTCAATCGGGTTTCGCGTGTAGTTCATAACCGAGATTCCAACGATTCCATCTGTTGTCTTCTTTTTTGCCACAACCCTGCGCATGATCTGACCTTCAATCGGTGATATGTCAGGTACAGGGCGTTCTACGATCTCTGCGACCTTCTCTGCAATGTCCGGGATGATAGAGCAGACTGCGCGTGCACGGTCTTCTGCTACCTTATTCCGGTCGCGTTTGCTGATGAAGTTCTTGAGTTCCCTGCCTAAGTCCTGAAGGGCGAGGGTAATCTCTTTTTCTATCTCAGGAATGGCTGCAACAGCATCCTTTGATTCAGAGGTGAAGGGTACATTTGTTGATGCAACATGAACCAGCAAAAGAACAGGGCCAATCGGGAGGGACTGCTGGGAGATGTTGTATGATCGCCAGTTTATCCCTGCGGCTGCCGTGGTAATCGCACATGCGCCCTGCTGATACAAAAGCGGCACCCGGTTTGCAAACCTCAAAAGCAGAGCCTGTCCTTCCGGTTCAAGTTTTCCGCCATACCCGATAGCGGCTTCCACGATAAACGGGTGGCCGGAGAAGACCTGAGATTTTCTGGTCCGTGCTTTTACAAAGTCAAGGCTAAACTCCTGTTCCAGTCCTTGTACGATCATCTCCTCGCCTATCGGAGAAAGACAAAGGGAAGCAGGGGGTGGAGGAACGTCCACCTCCTGCATGGCAGAGAGGAGACTCTTGAGCTGTTCTGCAGTGAGTCCTTTTACCTTCCGAGAATCCTTAATGCCTGCTATTGCGAGCATCTGTTCTGCACTCTTTGCGCCAACGCGTGAGAATCCGTTCACGAGGAAGTCCTGTGCATTGTCTGTCGATGATGCGGCCATTCGTTTCAGCATGCCAAATTCAATGCCGTGCGGATGGGGCGCGATTGCCTGAGGAGAAACAATCACCTCATTACTGACCCGTTCGAATGAAAACCATTCACCATCAATATCCGCCTGTATTCGTGCATGGGGGTTTACAACAGAGGTATATTTCAGGTAATCAATGAGACGGCGTTTGGCCGTCAGTGTGCCGGTGAATTCAAGTTCGATTCTCGTCCCGTGTGTACGGTCCCATTCATGCTCCTCTTTTCGGATGATCTCAGGTTCGTTCTTCTCCGTCCTGATCATCAGTTCAAATAAATAGGCGGGTTTGTCTGCACCGGTTCGTGAAATAATGCGTGCTGGGACGCCGGTTGTGAGTTGAGCAAAGAGCACTGCTGCTGATATTCCGATGCCCTGCTGACCCCTGCTCTGTCGTATCTGGTGGAACCGTGAACCATAGAGGAGTTTTCCGAAGACATATGGCACATTGTCAGGCACTATGCCCGGCCCGTTGTCCTCAACGGCAACCCGTATGGTGTCTTTCGTGAGTTTTGTGACGGACACCCAGATGTCCGGCAGAACCTCTGCCTCTTCACAGGCATCGAGCGCGTTGTCCACTGCCTCTTTGATGGTGGTGATAATACCGCGGGTGGGTGAATCAAATCCGAGCAGGTGTTTATTTTTCTCAAAGAACTCTGCTACACTGATGCTTTTCTGCTCTGATGCAAGTTTTTCAGCTACTCCCACCCGTTACTCACCCCATCTATTGCCTCACGAACCGTGCACTCTCTCTGGTTGCCTGCCTGCATATTCCTGAGAGTTACGGTGCCGTCCGCCATCTCGCGTTCACCTGCGAGAACGGCATAGCGTGCCGTTTTTGCCGCATGCTTCATCTGAGCACTAATCCCACGGGCGAGCAGGTTCATCTCTGTTCTGAACCCCGCATCCCGGAACTGCCGTGAAAGAGAGAAGGCATACTCGCGTGCTTCTGGTGTATAAAGAACGGCAATAACTGTATTTTCGGGGACGGGTAGATCTCCCAGAGAAACCATCACCCGGTCAAATCCGATGCCAAACCCACACGACCCTACATCGTCGCCGCCGAAGAGGTGGGCAAGGCGGTAAGCACCGCCGCCGATGATCTGATTTTCTGCCCCAAGGTTTTCTGCAAATCCTTCAAAGAC
>JAAYIO010000171.1 GCA_012523385.1 Methanomicrobiales archaeon | reverse complement strand
GTGTCCTACCGCTAGCATGCTCCCGGATGCGTTCTTCAAAGGAGGAGTTGATATTCTTGGATGAGATATTGTCACAAAACTGGATGAACTGCTGGATGTTATCGCGGAAGGTGGATCTGGGTACCACTTCTTTGAGAAATCGGCAGACCGGGTTGTTTTCACGAGAAAAACGTGATTGATGATTAAGGATCCGAATATGTTTGATGATTACCTGTTATCCGAATGGCTTAGTTTAGGCAGCAACTCACCATTCCAACCGCTTTTTTGTATCACTTAATTGTCAGATCTAAACTTGACTACCGTTGCAGGCACGGGTCAACCGGGGTTCTAAGAAGATTTCTGTGTTATGATAATAATGGGATATCCGGTTCAGATTATCAGAATTCAATTTGTTATGTAGTCTTTGAGAATGCTATCTCAGGATTATACCGTTTAAAGATTTTGGGCGTAAAGTAATCCATTACGGACATTATTTTATTATTTTAAGGAGATCCCGGCGGAATCGTTGTCCGAAAATATGCTCTCGGTTTTCTCTGAGTCAGAATTTATGAATTGAATCAGGAATTTTAATATTGTCTGGAATAATGCTTTTATGTGATTTTAATCGAATTAATGCGATATTCAACGTTATTTCTCGAAATAGTTATGTTAATTAAATTAAGTTAATATACTGGGGTTGGTAACCAATAATTATTTATCTACTGTTTTGAAACGATTATCTAGTAATTATATGGATAAAAAGAAAAAAAACATTATTATTTCAGGCATAGCGATTTTTCTGGTCATCATTTTAGTATCTTTTTGCCTTCACGATACAACTCCTATCGAAACTGTGGGTGCAACCCGTATTATTACTGATATGGGAGGCAATCAGGTTCAAATTCCTGTAAAGGTAAATAGTGCCGTTATTACCTGTTGTGGGGGTGCGAGTCAGGAATTTGCCGTTCTTGGAGCACAGGACATCGTAATCGGCCTTCCTAAAAAATGTATTTCGGATAATTTGCGGACGATAATTCCGAAATTTGCGGATACACCTGATGTAGGTTCTTTTAGCGATCTAAACCTGGAAGATTTACTGGCTCTTAATCCTGACATTGTGGTTGCAAGTGCCGGTGCTTCAGCAAAGGAGGGAAACGGGAGGATTAAGGCTGCTGGTATCCCTGTAGTCGAGATTTATACCGGAGGGGCAACTCTTGAAACTCTTCTCGACGAGTATGAAATGATGGGTGAGGTTCTTGGGAAAGAAGAGGTAGCCCATAAATTGGTTTCATATTGGAACGAGAAGCTTGCGTTCGTTAAAGGCAGGACATCACATATTCCTGTAAGCGAGAGAAAAACGGTATATTACATGACGGGTGGTATTCTAACCGCATGTCGTGGTAAATGGGGTGAGGAATTGATTGGAGCTGCCGGGGGTATTAATGTCGTGAATACTCTTCCCTCTGGTAGTGATATTTCGGTAGAAGAAATCCTGAAATGGAATCCTGATGTAATTATCACCCGGAGTAACGGTGAGGCCTCCTATAATGTCGAAGGGGTATTGAGTAACCCCCAATTGTCTGATATCAAAGCTGTTAAAGATAAAGAAGTCTATGATGGTCCGGTGGGCACTTTTTGGTGGGACCGGCCGTCACCTGAAGCTGCACTTGCCGTATTGTGGATGGGCACAACTCTTTATCCTGAAGAGTTTGAAGACATCATTATTGAAGAAGAAGTCCGATCATTTTACCTCGAATATTATAACTACGATCTCACTGACGATGAAATAAGAGACATATTAACCCCGGCACTAAGAGGTCATACCAAAAAATAGGATGGGGATTACATGATAATCTTCATTCACCCGTTTGATTTCAAACGTCGGGAAAGATTATCGGTTACCCCAATCATAAATTTCATTTTTTAGTCCGACTCATTCATTTGACATTCCGCAAAATTGCTCCCATAAATTCATCGCATTTATGAGATCAAAATAGGTGTAGATTTACTCGTTTGCCTTATGTTTCCACGAATCAGCAGTACTGGCAAATTCAGGGTGTAAAACAGAAACTGCCTATTGATACGTCGTGATTCACCATCAGAAAAATAAAATCTTCAGCCCAATAGCCACAAGAATAACGCCACCTGCAATCTCTGCATGTTTCCCAATCCGGTTGCCAATCCGTCTTCCGGCAAAGACCCCTCCAAACGAAAGAACAGCAGTAACAACGCCGATGATTGCCGCAGGGATGAGCACCGGTTCGCCCAGAAGGGCGATACCCATCCCGGCAAAAAAAGCATCAATCGATGTCGCAATACCCATAATCATGAGGGCAGGAAGGGTCTCAATCGGACTCACCCCTGTCCCCTCCTGCCGGCTCTCATAGATCATCCTGATGCCGATGCCGGCGAGAATAAGGAATCCAATAAGAGGGCCATATCCGGCGAGAAACGAGGATACCACACTCCCTGCATACCATCCGAGAATAGCCGTGCCTCCCTGAAACCCGCCGAAGACCGTTGCTGCCATGATGCCGGTTTTTGCAAGGGAACGCCGAGTGGTGATGCCTGCCGAAACAGAAACAGCGAATGCGTCCATTGAAAGGCCGATGGCGATCACAAACAGCTCTGGTGCCTGCACGCTTATTCCTCTCCCGCTGAATGATGTGTTGTGGACATTTGTCGGTAAAAGAATGAGTCATTACGGAATATAGGATTGGTTATGTTGCCTCTCTCTTCAGATCATCGATGATTAGCGATATTTCTCTATTGATGTGCCGATGTCTGGCAAGGTTTGTGTCATGAATAAGATATGGTTTTTATGAGACCGTCATGAATTCCATTGATGTATCTCTGAAATTTATATCCCGTAATTAAGAATTAGATGAGAATTTGTTTGACAAAAATTTCCTAATATAACTCCGAAAAAAAGATTGGATGGGATACACAATATCCCGGTGTCCCCGTCTTAATCGTTGATTATTTTTTTAATTTTCCCAACTTCCTGTTGGACTTTCCCTTCTGCCTGTTCAATCTTGCCTTTGACCTGTTGGGATTTGTCATTGGTCAATTTCCCTGCTCCTTCACGAATCACTCCTTTGATTTCTTTCCCTTTTCCAACGATTTGGTCTTTTTCTCCGCTCATAATTTTCACTTCCGTATATTTTCTTAGGCCAAGGATACGCTATCCCGGGCATTGCATCCATGTAGCGCCGAAGATATAATGATGAGCCGGGCAATTGGCCTTTACCCGATGAAAACAGGAAGTCCATGCAGGGAATCACCTATTCGGGGACTGTATATGTGACACGGTGTAGGAACGAATACTCCAGATGTGTCATCTGGAAAATTGTGAGGTGTTTTTTGTATGAGGGTATCACGGATAATGTAATGAATGACCTGCTCCCTATGAATAGTTCATGATATCAGGCATTTTTAAGAAGATGAATGGTGTGCTGTTTCACCCCACGGAAACACTTGCTAAAATCATTCCCAAGGATACCCTGAAAGATACCCTCATCTATCTGCTCATACTGGCAGGGATATTCACTATCCTCGAAGCATTGCTTTTGCTTATGGGGGAATATGCCTATGTGAGTATTCTGAGCGGAGTAGCTGTTGGAAGCTTCCCGGAGATGGCTCTAATCTTAATCCTTTTTTTTGCGGGACTTGTGGTCAGCGCAGTCATCTTTGCCACGTACATGCATATCTGGGCATATCTTGCCGGCGGCAGAGAAGGCATCACTGAGACAGGGAAAGCGGTAATCTATGCCTTAACTCCGTTTCTCATTTTTGGATGGATACCGCTTTTAGGGTTTGTGATGGGGTTGTGGTCATTTGTTCTCATTGTGATGGCTATCCGCGAACTCCAGAATCTGACCTTGGTAAAGGCGTTTTTTGCCGTCGCGATTGGATATCTAATTCTGGTGTACGTCGGTATGGCTGTTATCGGGTCGCTATTAGCC
>JAAYIO010000170.1 GCA_012523385.1 Methanomicrobiales archaeon | reverse complement strand
TGACCAAAATGCCCGGGGCAGTCTGATGCCTTGTTGCCACATGTTTTGCACCGTAATCCGGGATCAATAACACCGAGGTGAAGATCCATCAGACCCTGAGGATAGGGAAAACCATCGTCATCATAGGTATCAGCCCAGATAATCTTCCGCACACTCATCTTACGGATTTCTTTTGGAGAGAGGAGACCGAACTCAAGGCTCCCTACTCGTTTTGGACTTGGCATTTTTATTACCCCCTATACCTGGTCTTCCAGACGCATCCTGGGCGCAATACCCATACTCTTCATCTCATCCAGGAGCAGTTTAAAGGCATAACTCATCTCAACCGGATAGATATCAATCTCATTCCCACACGCGAGGCAGCGCGTTACATTCCGGTTTCTATCAAGAAACGCAATCATACCGCACTTTGCACAGACGTACTGTTCGACCTTGTCGGACTCATCAAGAAGCCTCTCTTTCAGAGCCATCGCAGCACCGTGTCCAATCATGACATCACGTTCCATCTCACCAAATCTGAGACCACCCTCACGGGCACGTCCTTCTGTTGGCTGACGGGTCAGCACCTGCACCGGCCCGCGGGACCGTGCGTGCATCTTCGAGGATACCATGTGGTAGAGCTTCTGGTAATAGATGACACCGATGTAAATGTCTGCATGGAACTGCCTTCCGGTAATTCCATCGCGCATCACTTCACGTCCGTCATGGGAAAATCCAAGTTCTGCAAGCGAATGCCTAAGGCTCTCCTCCGGCTCTCCGGAGAATGCAGTGGCTCTAATCCGGCGTCCTTCCAGAGAACCAACCTTACCCCCCAGCATCTCCAGCATATGCCCGATGGTCATACGTGATGGAATTGCATGGGGATTAATAACAAGATCCGGGGTAATCCCTGACTCAGTAAAGGGCATATCTTCCGGAGACACAATAAGCCCCACGACACCCTTCTGCCCGTGGCGTGACGCAAATTTGTCGCCAACTTCCGGAATTCTGAGATCACGAGTACGGACCTTGACAAGACGAGAGCTGTTCTCTCCTTCGGTCAGAATAACCGTATCAACAATACCCCGTTCGTTACTTCGCATGGTAACCGAGGTATCGCGACGCTTTTCAACGGTGATCAACTCACCAGACGGCTCCTCAAGGAACCGAGGCGGAGAAGTCTTACCGATAAGTACATCTTTTTCATGCACAACGGTCTCCGGGTTGATGACCCCGTCAGTGTCCAGATTCTGATAATATTCAGCACCATGTGCCCCGGACACTTCCTCATCAGGCACTTCTATTTTGTCAACCTGACCACCAGGGTATCGGCGTTCTTCTCCGTCATATGTTCGCAAAAAGTGTGAACGGCCAATACCGCGATCAATCGCTGCCTGGTTGAAAACGAGAGCATCTTCAATATTGAACCCTTCATACGAGAGAATGGCAACAACGAGATTCTGACCGGCAGGCCGGTCATCAGACCCAATAATCTCAGACGTCTGTGTATGAACCAGAGGCTTCTGCGCATAGTGAAGGAAATGACCACGGGTGTCCGGACGAAGCTTCATATTTGCAGTGCCAAATCCAAGCGCCTGTTTGATCATACCTGCACCCATGGTGACACGGGGAGATGCATTGTGCTCCGGGAACGGAACATGTGCTGCTCCGATACCCAGAATCAGTGCAGGGTCTATCTCAAGGTGAGTATGTTCAGGAGTGAGATCGCACTCATTCATCGCGACGAAGAGATCCTCTTCTTCCTCTGCATCGATATACTCCACGACTCCCCGGGAGATGAGATTGGTAAAATCAATTTCACCTGATTTCAGCCACTCAATATCTTCTTCCGTTACCAGAGGTTTCCCACCCTCAACCACGATAAGCGGGCGGCGGGCACGACCCCGGTCGGTATGAATGATGATATCCCGGTTATATTCCTTGTAGGATACATTAATTTCAGATGACAGTTCACCCCGCCGTCTCAACCTTCTGACCCCAGCTACCAGAACCTGGGGATTTGCTGAAAGACCGATAAGCGCACCGTCTACGAAAACACGGGACTTCTTTTGGCTCGAGCTCATAATAACTCCCGTTTCAATTCTTCAACACCAAGACCATAGAGGGTTTTGTTGATTGACACCTCATCGGTAATTCCTTTTGAGATCTCAACCATCTGTGCAAAGTTCTTCACCAGACCACAATTCGGACCTTCAGGGGTCTCAGAAGGACAGATGCGGCCCCATTGTGTTGGGTGGAGATCACGAGCCTCGAAATGGGGCTGTGAACGTGACAGAGGAGAAATAACTCTTCTCAGATGGGACACTACGGCCATGTGATCAATCCTGTCGAGCAGTTGTGACACACCAGTACGTCCACCAACCCAGTTACCGGTGGCAAGGGGGTGGAGCAGACGCTCCGTCAGCACATCTGCGCGAACCGCAGTGCCGATAGAGAGACCGCGGTGGCGCATGT
>JAAYIO010000169.1 GCA_012523385.1 Methanomicrobiales archaeon | reverse complement strand
TACCATTTCTGGTGGCTTTTGGCGGCGACGAAGAAAATAGTGGTATTGACGGAACACGTTATTTTCGTTCGGCTATCTGGCACATTAAGGAACTTCGTGCATTGGACTCGAATCTAAAGCAGGAAATGATGATCTCTTTTTGTCAGATGTCTGATCATCTTGTCCTCGTCTTTCACGTTTGATCCTCAGATTCATACAGTTCATAATAAAATCCTTTCTAATTCATAAGCTCGTCATGTTCTCCGCTCTCGATGATTTTTCCATCACTCAAAACATAGATTTTATCTGCCTTTCTGACTGTTGAAAGACGGTGTGCGACAATAAACGTGGTAATATTCTCTGATACCTGGTTTATTGACTCCTGCACAATTGCCTCGGATTCGTTGTCAAGATTACTGGTTGCCTCATCGAGCACCAAGATTTCCGGGTTTCTGACAAGAGCACGTGCTATGGCAATTCTTTGTTTTTCACCACCTGAAAGTTTAATCCCCTGATCTCCAACAGTGGTGTTATATCCATCAGGAAGGCTTTGGATATATTCATGAATGTTGGCTTTTTTCGCCGATTCAATAATTTCTTCATCAGTGTAATCTCCCCCAAATGCGATATTATCTCTGACTGATGAATTGTAAATGAACGTGTCCTGACTTACGTATCCTATTTTACCAAGAAATGTTTTTCTGCGGTAATCCCTGAGATCGGTTCCGTTTATAAGAATTTCTCCGTCATTTACGTCATAATAGCGGAGAAGGAGTGATATGAGCGTTGATTTACCCGAACCTGAATGACCGACAAGTGCTGTTATTTTCTTTCTTTTCATTCTCAGATTTATCCCTTTGATAAGATTCTGGTGTTTGTAATAAGAAAAAAATACATTATTAAATACGATGTCTGACGTAAGAACGTCAAATTCTTTTGCACCGTCTTTTATGGTATGATACCGGGAATCCTTTAAAAATTGGTAGACTGCTTCCAGATTCGGCCAACTGTCCATGATGTTCATATATCGGTTGCTTAAAACAGACATTCTCGGAATCACTTTCATAGCCGAGAAAACAAATGTTCCCATAAGAGGAATAACGAACAAGAAATTATCCTGATGGAGATAGTAAAGGGCAATTACCATCACTGAAATGCCTATAAAAAACAAAAAATTTAGCATTTCACCGGGGAGATGCCAAAAAAAACTCATACGAATGTATTTGTCCCAGAATTTATGGAGAGCGGTGTCGTATTGTTTTTTCCAGTGGGTATCACCGGACACGGATCGAATTTGCCTAAGACCCTGTATATACCCACTCATTATTTCATTTTCGGACTGCATGGAATGCATCTGAAGTCTCCCAAGTCTGACTGCAAATTTTTTTCCGATAATTCTTACAAACAGAATGAATCCAAGACTTGCGGCAATGAGGATTGCTACAGCATTTGTTGATATGAAAAATAGGGTAAATAATATGGTAAAGACAACAAAAAGGTCTGATATCATTGCTGTTGACATCTCTAAAAAACGTCTTATCTGGGATGGTGCAGTAACAACACTGTATATGATATCTCCACGTTTATTCTCAACATAATATTTGTAGTCATTTCTGATGAGTTTGTCAAAGATGATACTTTTTGTTGTGGTTATCACTTTTCTTGTGACATACAAGGAGAGATACCGGTATACCAATGACAAAATAAATGTTATAGCTACAAGAATTATAAATAAAATTGAGAATGCGACAATTTCAGGGAGATCTACGGTATTTCTGATAAGGTTGTAGAGTGGTTCAAATATCGCTATCTCTCCTCCCTGAAAATGTATACTGGCATTCATTATGGGATATAACAGAACAATCTGAAATGTCTCGAGCACACCAAGAACAGCACTTAACAAAAGCAAGGCAAAAAGATACCACTTATATCCATGACTGTAAAACGAAAAAAGTGCTATTGCACTCTTAAATGAATCCCTTTTTAAATTTATATAATTCCGAAAGGTATTTTTTGTTTTACCACCATCAGCGTCAAAAGATTTTTCTTTTGCCATTCATGCACCCAACCCATTTTGTCTCTTGTCTTGTTTTTTAGAATATATTCTTATGGACTAATCGTCAGTTTTATGGATATTTTGAATTATGACAAATAATTCAAACAAAAAATAAAGATACAATACAAGACCCATTTTTCTAAAAGAGGAATGAATCTTGCGTAATTATGCTGATATGGGGATTCGAACCCCAGTCGCAGGAGTGAGAGTCCTGCATGATTGGCCGGTCTACACTATATCAGCAAGTTGTAATGCCTTCTAAGATATGGCCGATTCTTACTTAAATTTACGTATTTGATACTCCACTCCGGTCTGTATGGTTGGTCTATTGACTCCATTCACCACTCTGAAAAAAGCCTGATATCTTACCACAATTACGAAATGCTTAATGACTGACAGGCATACCATTCTCCAAGGAGAATTATGTGTGCCATTCGGGGAAATAGTTCGTATCCGTGAAGCAGAAGCAGTGGCAATGGCAGCAATAGCAGAGGCACGTGCAGAGGCAGATGCCCGCATACAGAGGGCTCATGCAGATGCCTGTGAAAGCGAGGCTGATGCACGACAGAGGGCCAACACCGAGGTAACAGCACATATCGCCGCTGTTGAAGCGGAGGTATCGGCGCAGGCATCAATGATTCTTACCACCGCAGATGAAGAGATTGCCGCAATCCGGGAAGCGATTGATGCCCGGCTTGATGAGGCTATTGCCTTCATTGTCCGGGAGGTGGCCAAAGATGCTCAGACCCGCTGAGATGGTTCGCGTCACCGTGGGTGTTCATACCGCTGTTCGGGAAGCGATGGTCGGTGCCCTGCACGAGGCAGGGATGGTTGAACTTTTGCCGGTCACGGAGAAAGATGACCTCCATACGCTTGTCACCCCATGCCGCAGGTCATCCGCTGTTCCGGATATTGCGGAGGCCAGATCCCGTATTGAACGAGCTGTTGAGACTCTTGCGGAATATACCCCAAAGGAAAATGCTCTTCTGGCATATTTTACTCGTCCGAAAACCGGCACAGTGTCATTTCCTGTCACCAATACTGCCTCAGCCCTTGTTGAGGCAGCCCGATATTCAGAAATAACTGAAAAAATCCTCACCCTGCATGCTCGTGAGGTTTCCATCGCAGAACGTTTAATGCGACTTGATGAAGAAGAGGAGTTGCTTCGCCTGCTCATCCCGTTCGGCATCGATCCCGGCTTTTTGGGGAGAACGGGTCTTTTAGAGGTGCGGGCTGGCACCATCCCGTCAAGTGAATGTGCGGATATTGAAATACGCCTGAAACAAGAGATGCCAGAGCTTGCTACTGCATTCCTTCTGTGCGGGGTGGGGGGCTATCCCACTACGGTGGTATGCATCGCCCATCCCGATGCATCAGCCGATGCAGACAAGGTGCTCCGGGCACTTGCCTTTCGGGAGTTTATTCCCGAGATGGCGGAGGGCACAGCAGCAGATGGCATAGAAGCCATCCGGGCGGAACGGGCTCGGCTCCTACAGGAGCAAACCGGGATTAATTCGTCCCTTAAAGAAATGGCACTAGCT
>JAAYIO010000168.1 GCA_012523385.1 Methanomicrobiales archaeon | reverse complement strand
GGTAAAAAAATGAAATTAAGGAAAGACATGCGGGCATTGAGCCTGCTTATGGTTCTAGCGCTTATCGGGGAGATTTTCGTTCCGGTGGTTAGTGCTGAAAGTATAATATCCCGATTATCAAACGATGCAGAAATTCAACTTGCAGCCCCTCCAACATTGTCATTAAACATTGATGAAGATGCACAGTATCGGGAATCACTTTTAACTTTAAAAGATTTTTTCCAGTCAGAAAATGAATCAAAGGAATATTCAGAGATCATCAAGCTAATTGATGGAGAGTTATTGAAAAAAGAAATAACAAATGAAGATTTTCTTAAAATAATAAAGATTGTAGACCCATATCTACCAGATTCTCATCAGATAAATGCAAAATGGAGTTCAACTGTACATAAGGATATGGCTTATGATGCCGGAGATAAAATGGGTTTGTCTGCTTTAAATGCAATAATATTGTATAATTATGCTGATGACGCTGATTTGCTTTTTCCTCCGTTCAGTTCATGGGATCATTACGCCACTACGGGTGCGCCATTAAAAGCTGAGTTATACGCAAATTGGGCTATTGATAACATCAAAGGTGGTGATGAAACACAAGGGTATAAGGATCTGGCATATGCACTACATTTTATGAGTGATATGTCTATGCCTTTCCATGATTGTTATGCATATCTCTCTGAACATGCTGAATATGAGGGATATGTTCATGGAAATTGGAATACTGGTCACCAATACAGGTCAACAATGAGTAGTTTCCAGTACTACTATCAGATAAATGACGTATCCGATAGTGCGACATATCTTTCTTCACTTGCTGCAGGGTATAAATCATATATTACCGGGCAAGTTAATAATAACCCTGACTGGAGAGATGATTCAATATTGATTAGCGATACAAGGAATTGTATGGAATGGGCTTCAGGTTACAATAGGGGCCTTGTTAAATATGTCCAAGATGGGATATAAACCCTTTTTTATTTATCATGAAGTTACATCCAAAAGATATCGCGTTCTGGATATCAATAATTTCGGTCGTTTTAGTAATAATGTTCCTTCTTTATACACCATTCTGCCATTTCGTTCCTTTTGGACTTATTTTACCGACAATAATTGTATTATTTATCATAGCAATAATCACAATAGCCGTAAAAAAGTCCATCGCAGTTGGAATCATATCAATATTCATCATCATATTGGTCGTCTTTGGCCCGATATTCGTATTCGAGGCATTCATTCACAATCAGGGACAGAGCAATATCGAATATACAGTATCGATAACAGGACTTGAAGGGAAGAAGGGAAATTATGTCAGTGATGTGATAGTCCCATTGCCAATGCAAAACGGTGAATCTCTGATACCGATTGATGAAATTGACGGCCAGATATTTGGTGAGTGGCGGGCAGTATTGATAGGATTTACTGATCGTGATGGAAAAATGCTTGCATTCCAGCATGGCGGAACAAATTTGACAGACATTAATGCTGAATTTTATCACAACCTTCCTAACGGATTAATTGTCGATGACGAAAACAAAGTGTACCTGTCTCCGGCATTGGATGGTCTGGGACCGTTAAAGATGGCCGGGAGATCTGCCTGGTCGTCAGAAACATCCTTAGATCCCTTTGATTATAATTACCGATCGATGGTTTCACTGCCGGATAACCTTGAGAATAAATCAGAGTCAGATGAAATAAATTTCAATATTCTGCTGAGGATTAGTACGGGAAAGACAGGATTTCTGACAGTCCCTGCAGATTACCGATTCACAATCCATGAAGTGTTAAATTTGGATAATTCCGGATTTATTCCGGTAAATGTGAATGTTCATATCTCATAACTCCGTTTTTTATCGTTTACACGATACAGAGACTGTTAGGTGATTGATTGGGTGAATGGTTAGGGATATTTTTCTTCTGAACCTGCCGAATGCCGAGAAAAGCACCGGATAGTATTGCGAGGAGACTTGTAAATGGTCATTATAATTTGATCCAGTTTTAGCCAAAAAGGTCATCGTAAATTGATCCACCTCAGTAGCACTGGCAGTAACTGAAATTGTCTGAAATGACATACTCAAAGAGGTGAAGAAAATGGAGGATGTTGACCGTATTCGTCAGCTATACCAGGAAACCGGATCATGTAGAAAAGTGGCACATATAATGGGTATTTCCCGAAACACAGTCACAAAATATCTGAATAAGATAGAAGACTGTCAGAACGGAAAAGCCGAAGAAATCATCCCTTCGAATCGAAACATAAAAAGAACAAAACCAGTATGCAATGAAAAGATCAAAAATAAAATACACACATATCTTGAAGAAAATCAAAAAAAACCCAAGAATCAACAATTAAATGCTCTCCAGATTTTTAAGATTATCAATTATGAAGGCACCGAGATAAGTTATTCAACAGTCAGACGTGAAGTTCGGCGATGGAAACATAATAATGTTTTCAGGGACGTCTGCATTGCCCAGGATTACGAATCCGGATATCGTGGGAAATGTGACTGGGGTCAGGTATATCTTAAAACCAACGAGAAAAAGTCAAAGTTCAGTCTTATTGCACTCGTCCTGAACAACTCTCTGTACCGTTTTGGCAGAGTGTATCCAAACGAATCCCAGACGAATCTTTTCCATGCCTTAATTGAATTATTTCATGAGATTGGAGGCGTCCCTGAGAATATATTCTTTGACAACATGAAAACAGTTGTGACAGATTCCAGTGATAAAGT
>JAAYIO010000167.1 GCA_012523385.1 Methanomicrobiales archaeon | reverse complement strand
GTCCTGATAATAAGAATTTCATCGCCCCGTCGGGCAATCAGGTCAAAACTCCGTGGGCGCATTCCGCATCGCTCAGATACGGCATATTCCGCCATAATAAGAATACTTGTGACCCTTTGGAGCAACCGTTCATATGACATCTGGCTATAAACTGTTATAGAGGCGAACTTCATATAAAGAGTAGCTTGTATGCGTATCGGGATTGATGACACGGATTCTCCAGCTGGCATGTGTACCACATATCTCGGAGCTGTGCTGATATGCCGCCTAAATGAGGCAGGAATCAACGTAACCGGTCAGCGTCTCATACGACTGAACCCCAATATTATATATAAAACCAGGGGAAATGCAGCCATTTGCATTGAAGCCGATGGTGATCCAGACACGGCATTCCGGATTGCATCGGCATGTATTGAGGAATTGGCTGAATTTAGTGAGGAAAAGACAAATCCTGGCCTTGTCATATCTGAAACAGCATTGCCCGTCTCATTTTACCTGCAGGCAGTCAGTGGTTTTTGCACCATCGAAGAGGCCGAGGCCGTTTGCCATGCCGCAGGGGCACGATTCAGAAAATGGAAGAACGGCAGGGGGATAGTTGGGGCAACTGCGGCTATTGCAGCGGAACAGAACGATATGACTGCAGAAATTCTTGTATATCGTGCACCAAATGACAAAGGGGTTCGGACTGTCGATAAAGACAGCCTCTTTCGCGCAGAAGCTGAAACCTTTCCCCACACCTGGGACACGGTGGACACCGAAAATGACTGCATCGTTTGTTTTCCCCATACTCCTGACCCTGTCATCTTTGGCATTCGTGGGGAATCGCCTGAATGGGTAACAAAAGCACGTAGCTATGTGCTGTCCCAAGAACCCGTGCTTGAAATAATCTATTCCACGAATCAGGGAACCGATGCCCACCTCATCGACGGAGAGATTGCATCCCTTGTCGATGGATGTTCATATCGTTTCACGGGGACTGTTTCTGATACGCCGAAAACAGGATGTGGTGGACATGTTTCATTTCTTGTCACTGATTCCTCGGGTGAGGTCAGGTGCATGGCATATGAACCGACCAAAGGGTTCCGTGACATTATCCGGGCTCTTGCACCGGGTGATTTGATCACTGTTTGTGGCAGTTACAAGAACGAAAGCATCAATCTGGAAAAAATTCATGTCATCACCTGCGCAGAGATTATCCTGCACCGTCCCCCCGTTTGCCCAACCTGTGGAAAAAGGATGACAAGTGACGGTGCTGATAAGGGATGGAAATGCCGCCGCTGTAAAACACGGGGAGACGAACCGGATATCATTCGTGAATCGCGGACACTATCTCCCGGCTGGTATGAAGTTCCCCCATCTGCACGCCGCCACCTTGCAAAACCCCTCTGCCGTGGTCTGCCGCCTATTGGCAGAAAAGAGAGGCAATCAGAATAGTGCGTATTTAGGTCGGTTGAAAAGGTTTGGTTCCGAAAGAAAACGAGTCACCCCGCCCCTCTTTTTTACCAATGCCCAATCGTTTAATGCAGTATCCGTCAAATACTGCTACCAGTTATATGAGCAGCGGGAATGGGAAGACCGCCTGCACCAGCCCGGTCATACAGGCACGGGTCAGGGCAGGCATGACAGTGAATGAGCTGGTGGCAGAGATGTCAAAAGCCGGAGCCTACAACGGAGGATATCTCGCACGCGCAACAGACATCTGCACCGAGATGTTCTCCGATGCAGAGACCACCCGGTTTGTGGGATTTGCAGGAGCAATGGTACCGGGCGGCATGGGGGGAATTGTTGAAGATCTCATCCGTGACGGGTATGTCGATGTGCTGGTATCAACCGGTGCCAACATGACGCATG
>JAAYIO010000166.1 GCA_012523385.1 Methanomicrobiales archaeon | reverse complement strand
TACTTGTTCTGTTCATCGTCGTTGGAGGTTTAATCGGATTTGTGTTTGTTGCGCAGATGAACTTCCTTGCCACGAGCGAGAAATTTCAGGACACAGCGATTGGGATTTTCACTGCGGCATCATACGGAGGGATGACTGTGCTGCCGTTTTTCTCCGGGATAGTGTCTGAAGGATATGGTTATGGTGTCGCCTTTTTGGTGAATGGGGTATTGTGTTTCGTTGTGGCGGTGACTATTGCGAGGTGTGGGTGTGCTCTGCCTAAAACGGGTCGTCAGGATGACCTTTGGATAATTTGATTCGATGGAGGGCCAACCCGATCAAATCGGTTGAACAGTTTTAACACAGGGGGCATGGGGGGATGATATCAGATAAACCATATCAGTTAGTTGTAGAGATTTGTCCGGGTAATCTAAGAATAATTATGACATACTCACCGAATGAATTACATAGGATTGATTGCAGGAAACGGAGGATTGGGGATTGTCAGTGATATTCATACCAACGGCACATATTTTCTCTTTCCTTTCAAATGAAAAACCATCCATACTTTTTTCATATTCAGTAAGATGATGATTACGTTTCATGGTTGACTGGACCAATCAATTGTAGGTAAATAGTTAACCGTGTAGCAAATATAGGTACAAAAATAGTTGCATCGAAGATACCCTCATTATCATTTAGATACAAGTAGTCAACTGTATCCGGGCCTTCCCTGATGCGAGGTAAGAGGAGAACGAAAATGGCAAAGAATCAGAGAGCAGATGAAAAGAATTCTAACAATAATTCACACAAATCTAACAGTGACACCCGAGCTAACCAGCTCAATCCAAATAGCAAAATGGCTGCGAAGACCAGAAAATAATCTTATTTTTTTTGTAATGCATTTTATTACAAGGAACCAACCATATTTCACAGATTCTCCCCAATGTTTATCCCGTCTTTAAAATCCACAAGTGTGCCGGTTTAAAAATCCACCAAAATCCAGACATCGACCAATATTTCGGAGAGATTATCGTATTCCTGGCATAGTTATTCAACCTAAGTTGAGAATTCGATGTTTGCATCAAACCTGCTCCACCAGACCCAGCAGAAACACCGTTATCGGGACTATCCGTATCTCAACACCATCTTCAACAACCGTTTTTGTTGTGCTTTCCGTAATGACATATCCCTTATTCAGACTGAATTTTTTGCACGCCATAACCAGACCAGATGTCTCCCGTTGTATGTTTTTGTCATTGAGTTCGTAACAGACCTGGTATGCTTCAGTGATGGCATTGCCTTCCTGTACGATAAAATCACATTCAGAGTTGTCCTCATTCAGGAAGAAGATCGTTTTACCTCTCCGGATCAACTCGTTAAAGACGACATTCTCGTACAACCGCCCGATATTTTCTGAAAATGAGAACGAGACCGCATTGACAAATCCGGTGTCGATGGTGTAATATTTGATATCCGACAAAAGTTGCTTTTTGAGAGAATAGTTGAAATTTCTCAGTTCAAAAACCATATAGACCTGTCTAAGGTAGCTAATGTAATCTTCAACAGTCTGGTAATTATAATTCAGCGCTCTCGTGACACTGTTGATACTGTTTTGTTTCGTATCGTTTGTGAAAAGATATTCGACCAGTTTTTTGAGCATAGCATAGTTTCTGAGCCTGAACCGTGCCAGTATATCCTTCAGGAGTATGGTATTAAAGTACGACAGTAATTCCTCTTTTTTCAGATCCTCATCTACCAATACGATTCGGGGAAACCCCCCATATCTCAGATATTCAGTAAAAGAACGGATTATTTCGATCTTGTTTAAGGAATAATCACTGACATTCCTGCACGCGATATTCTGAAAAGTCAGATATTCGCTGAAGGTGAGAGGATAGACATCCAGCTGGAGATATCTGCCGCTTATCGAAGTGGCAATCTCGCCTGATAACAGTTTTGATGAAGAACCGGTAACATATATCCTGGCTTTCTTTAGTTCGTATGCACTCCGAACCCATTTTTCCCAGCCACTGACATTCTGCACCTCATCAAGGAAGAGGTAGACCTCTCCTTCAGGGTTGATATTCTCCCGGTATGTTTCGAAGATCATATCGAGTGTCTGTGTATTCAGGTTGTCCGGGAACCGCGGGTCCTCGAAATTTATGTACAGGAGTTCTTTTTTTTCCACCGTCTGTGCGAGATCCTGCATTTCAAGTTTTAAGAGGGTTGATTTGCCGCTTCTCCTGATGCCAGTCAAAACAATTATTTCTCCGGATCTCCTGAACCGCTTTATTTTATTGAGGTAATCAATCCTCTGAACATATTCCTCAAAGTCCCTGTGCCAGTAATTCCAGTCGTTGAGGATCTCTGTTATTCCGAGTTTTGTGAGTTCCTGCATGATAGACAATAGGGTGAATGGAGGGCATAAACCTATGGTATACTATAAGTTTTATCACGTATTTGTTCAGGTATACTATAAGTCAGAGGAAGATCTGATCCAAATAATGATCCCGAAAGTATCACCACACCCAACACATTCACCAATTTCATACCAGACCCGACACAGATAATCTCCTGAAATGGTAAGACTTTATAGCTCCCCTAACGCATAATATAAAAGCAGAATATTTCCAACAAGAGATATACACAGGAGAATAATCATGGGAAAAGGAACAGTAATTCTTGCATTTTCCGGAGGCCTTGACACGTCAATCTGTGTCCCCCTCCTCAAAGAGCAGTATGGATATGACACCGTTATCACCGTTGCAGTCGATGTCGGTCAGCCGGAAAAAGACATCCGGATGGCAACAGAGAAAGGCAACCTGATTGCAGACAAGCACTACACCATAGACATCAAAGAACGATTTGTCACCGAACAAATAATTCCGTCCATTAAGGCAAACGGTTCATACGAAGGCTACCCGATGGGAACGGCCCTTGCACGCCCGCTTATCGCCGAAGAAATAGTAAAAATTGCCAAAGCAGAAGGGGCAACCACCGTCGCTCATGGCTGTACCGGAAAAGGCAATGACCAGCTCCGCTTTGACTTTGTCTTCCGCAAGGCAGGTCTTACCATCATTGCACCGATGCGTGAGATGAACCTGACCCGCGAATGGGAGATGGATTACGCCGAAAAACACGGTGTTCCAATATCTGTTGCAAAAGACAAACCCTACTCGGTTGATGAAAACTGCTGGAGCAGGTCCATTGAGGGCGGAAAGTTAGAGGACCCCGCATTCCACCCCCCGGAAGAGATCTATGGTTGGACCGTGTCACCCATGGAAGCGCCTGACGAACCACGCAATCTCGTGATAGGGTTTGAAAAGGGTGTGCCTGTCTCCCTCGACGGTGAACGTCTTGGTGGATATGCCCTCATCCGGAAACTCAATGAGATTGCCGGTGCCTGCGGTGTCGGCCGAAACGACATGATCGAAGACCGGATTTTAGGTCTCAAGGCCCGTGAAATCTATGAACACCCTGCGGCCACGGTGCTTTTAAAGGCACACGCTGACCTTGAACATCTGGTCCTCACCCGACAGGAACTGGCATTCAAATCCATCGTAGACGACAAATGGTCAGAACTGGGATATATGGGCCTTATCGAGGAACCGCTCTTTAAAGCGCTCACTGCCTTTGTTGATACCACACAGGAACGGGTCTCAGGCACCGTTGACCTCGTGCTCTATAAGGGGTGTGTGACGGTAGTTGGTCGAAGCGCACCACAGGCCATCTACTCTAACGATTTGGTGTCCTTTGAGAGCACCACTATCGACCAGAATGACGCTGGCGGCTTCTCTGCCTACTATGGTTTCCAGGCCAGACTGGTCGCACAACTCAAAAAATAACCCAAATACCATTTCATTTTGGACAGTTCCATCTGCTATTGGGTGATATCGGTAAATATAACATCATTTAACCTGAGATTGTCTACTATGTGTGCCTTTTTCGACCGCTTCAGAAAACCAACACCGATTATTGTTGAGAGTCCCCCCCCGCCGGTTTCGGGACACGGTGCAGGGCTTCAGAAACCGGAGTACTTCACAAAGCCATATTTCATCGTTGCATCTGTTGAAATGGGCAATACCACCACTAAATGTATTTTGACCGGCACAAACCTCGAGAACGGGCTCTCCTATATTATTCATAAAACGGTGTCAATGAGCCGCGATGTCCGCCTGCCCAAAGCCGGCGAAGAGATCTTTGGCACGACCCTTGTGGGAACACCCATCACCAAAGAGTCGGTGGCAGAGCTTGTCAGAGATACCCTGATCAAATGCCATAAGGACGCAGGCCTTTCCATTCAGGATGACTTGGACTTTGTGGTGCGTTCAACCGGTGTGGTGGCCGCAATGGACTCCCCCGACCAGGTGGGTGACTTTGTCAAGGCACTCGCGAACGGATGTCTGATGGCAGGGGTGCCACCCAAACAGATGACACCCCCCATGTCAAAAGAAAACCTCCCGAAAAAACTCCAGCCATTCAGTTATGCCGACAAAGTTACCTTCTGCGGCATAGTGGCGGGAGTCACGCCCCCTATCGGTTCATCAGGGGTCGAACTCGTGGCAAACGAGATGGAGGGAGAACTTACGATGGCAGGGTTAAAGGAAGGGGCGAAATGGACCACGGTTGACTTCCGAAATCCATGCCTCTCGCTTGATTTCGGCACAACCCTTGCCGGCAGAATCACGAGTGACGTCGACCCCAAGGCCGAGTATCCCTTTGCGCGGACCATCGGTAACTTCTGTGGTCTTGCAGGCGCGATGCCAGACGCCCTTGTCCGCGGCACGGGACTGGTGCAGGAAGGAAAGGGAACCGCCCTTGACCTCTTTGGAGAACACAGCATTATAGGCGGTTTGTCCCGAAGAAAAACGGCAACGGTTCTGGAATATGAGGAGCAGGTGCATGAACATATTGACATCCGCATCGTTCCCGCAGACCGCACACACTTCGGCAAAGTGCCACTTAATGCGGATATTGCCATGAAATCCGGTATCGCATTAATTGGATGCGACAGCGGAGTAAATTACAGTGGTGAAGGCATACTTAAGGAAATCGGCGCAGATATATATAGGAATCATGGGAAAGATGTTTTGACACAGGTTGTCGACCATGTCTGTGCGCGAATGGCCCTTCGCCTCTTAGATGTCGCCGCAGAAGAGCATATGATTCCCCCCAACGCCTCCATTGGATTTACCGGGCGGGCAGCGATATCCGGGAGGAAACCAGAGCTCATCATGGAAGGCATCAAAGAGCGAGACTTCTTTGAAAAGCCTGAGGATCATGTCCTCTTTGTTGATGACGGACTGGCACGTGGTGCAGCACTCATGGGACGCTGTATGCTCTCGCTCGGGAAACCCAACAAGCCCATCGGAGGAGTACGCGGCGGTCCGTGTATCATGGCCAGACGTATGAAGATTGGAAAATAAATGGAGCAACCATATGACAGACAATAAATTTGACCTTATAATACCCCCGGGCGTTCCCCGCAGTATGATCTATGCAATAAACGAAGAGTATGACGTTGAAGTCGTAACGAGAAAACGACAGCTCAACTTTGCCAACATGGAAGGCGACGCGCGGGAACTGCTTGCTTTCCGCGGGAGCCACGAGGTGCTTGAGAAGGTGCAGGAAGACCTCTACAATCGGCTGGAAGCCTATATCGCAGGCGGAGAGTTATGAGACGGTTGGTACAACCAATTCCAAAGCCCTATTATTTTACCGCCCAAACGGACTGATACCATGGTCTGGGTAAAGTCCATCGAAAATAATTACGTCAATGTTGACAGTATCATCTCAATCACCTTTGACGCGAAATGCAATGCATTTGTAGCGGTAGTCGGGCATCGTGACGTGAGGCTTCAGCACAAGATATACCAACATAAGGCACTGGAACAGTTTTTGCAGGGCTCCTCGCCCAAGGATGACGATGAAATTCTGGAAAACATTATCCTGATGATCGAGAATGCGAAAAAAAGCGGCGAGAAACCCATTCTTGATTTTATGAAATTGTTGAATTACTAAGCAGAAACCGGTTACTCCAGAAGCATTTTCATCAATGCCTTCTGGGCATGTAACCGATTTTCTGCCTGATTCCAGATAACCGAGGATGGTCCGTCCATCACAACACTGGATATCTCATTTTCACGGTGTGCAGGAAGGCAGTGCATGACCTTTGCCCCGTCCGCTGCTCTCTGCATCAGTGCCTCATTAACCGTAAACCCTGCAAAGGCCCGAAGGCGTATTTCACGTTCTTCCTCATTCCCCATAGAGATCCAGGTATCGGTATACACGACATCAGCTCCTGATACAGCCTTTTCAGGTGACGTAAAGAGTTCATACCGCGACCCCACGCTATCTGCCTGGTGCAAGATCTCTTCTTTTGGCCCAAACCCTTCCGGAGAACAGACGGCCATCTCATACCCTGCCATGGGGGCGGCGAGAAGCAGGGAATTACAGACATTATTGCTGTCACCGACGTAGGTTACCTTCAGGCCTTCTGTTCTGCCAAACGCCTCCTGCATCGTCATGATGTCACCAAGGATCTGACAGGGGTGCTCGTGGTCAGAGAGACCGTTAATGACAGGAATTTCTGCATATTTCGCCAGTTCAACAGCGGTTTCGTGATGAAAGGAACGATACATGATAAGCGAGAGATACCCGGAAAGGGTACGGGCGGTGTCCCGCACCGCTTCCCCCCGTCCCATCTGAAGGTCACCGGGGTTCAGAAAAAGAGCATGCCCGCCCAGTTCAAACATCGCGACTTCAAAGGAGACGCGGGTACGGGTAGATGCTTTCTCAAATATCATACCCAGCGTGTGCTTTCGGGCGAGCGCATGATCAATCCCTGCATTGCGCAGAGATTTGAGATGGATGCCCATATCCACGATCCCGTGGAGTTCAGAACCGGATAGATCCTGAATGGAAAGAATATCTTGTTTCATCGAATGCTCCTCATGTGGGCAATCCTCTTATCGAGGACGTCCATCGTGCCGATATCATGGCGGTAGCGCACCGCCCCGCTCACTGATGCGGCGGCCCGTTCTGCCTGCTGCTCCGCCTCTTGGAGGGTGTCACCCATGCCAACAAACGCAAGGGTTCGGGATGTCTGCGTATAGTATTTGCCATTATCCAGAGTAACATTGGCAAAAAAGAGTTTTGCATCTCCATAATCGCCTATAGTGAGAAGCTTTCCTTCCTGCGGTTTGTCGGGATAACCTTCAGGAACCAGGTATTTGCATACCGATGCTTTGTGTGCAAAGGTAACATCCGCCGGGGTAAGGGTGCCTGCCGCCATCTTTACGAGAATCGTTGCAAAATCTGAAGTCAGAAGCGAAAGAAGATTCATCGCCTCCGGGTCACCAAACCGCGCATTAAACTCGATCACCTGGGGCCCGTTTGCCGTATTCATGAACTGGCCATACAGGAAACCGATAAACGGATGACCTTCTTTATTCAGCGCAGCGATGACGGCCTCCATGATAGCAAATGCGCGGTCCCTGTCGTCATCGGTGACAAACGGGAACGAATGGTCTTCCATAGAGTACGACCCCATCCCCCCGGTGTTCGGACCAACATCTCCTTCGTATGCGCGTTTATGGTCCTGCACAAGGGGCATCGGCACCAGATGTTCGCCGTCAACGAATGCCAGCAGCGTGAACTCCTCGCCGATGAGCCGTTCCTCGAGGACAACATCCCCCTTAATCTCACGGATGTAGTTCTTTGCACCCGCGGCGTCGACGTGTTCACCCATGATCTTAACGCCTTTGCCGCCGGTGAGACCTATCGGCTTAATTGCAAGGTTTACATCATGCTCATCGATGTACCTGCATGCCCCCTCGGGGTCGTGAAATGCCTGATATCCCGGACATCCGTCAATCCCGTGACTGCGCATCAGGTTCCGACAGAACGCCTTGTCCGTCTCAATCCGTGCGGCCTCTTTCCGAGGACCAATACAGGCAATGCCGCGTTCGGCAAGTGTATCAGCGATCCCTGCTTCCAAAGGCGCCTCGGGGCCGATGACAGCATATTCAACACCATTTGCCTCAGCATAGTCTGCAACTCGATGAATTTCTGTCTCATCGCAGATGTACACATCGGTAGACAATGCAGCGATACCGGGGTTCTTTTTCCCCATCACAGAATAGATTTCAACATTGCTGCTGCGTGAAAGGGCATCAGCGAGTGCATGTTCCCTGCCTCCTCCACCCACAACAAGAAATTTCATATGTATTATAGCCGTGCATACGGCTAAAAGGTTATTATTACGAGATGAGTTCCGAGACACGAACAAGCGGAACCAGAGATACTCCAACCTCCGCCAGACGCTCGCATGCCCCCTGTTCGCGGTCCACAACGGTGACGACGGTGTCCACCACGGCACCGGCTTCACGCAGGGCATCGATGCCATAGATGACGCTGCCACCGGATGTGGTCACATCCTCAACTAAGAGCACATGTTTCCCAGACACATCACCGATGATTTTACCACCGACGCCATATGCCTTCTCACCCTTGCGGACAATAGCATACGGTATTCCTGACGCAAGGGATGCGGCAACAGCAATGGGCACCGCGCCAACCGCGACACCTGCGACACAGTCAAATGTTCCCTGATCAGCGATGGCACGGCCAATCACCGCAAGCAGTGCGGGCATTGTCGCTGCATCCTTGATGTTGATGTAAAACGAACTCTTCTGCCCGGAGGCAAGCGTAAACTCGCCGAACTGTATTGCTTTATACTCGATCAGGCTTTCTTTTACTCCATTATCTACCATGGTACGTCTTTCACTCCTATGAGATATCCAATAATATTTGCTCCGCGATGCAAAAGAGGGGTCAGAATAAGAATGCCTATCAGAACCATCGGGGTGATAGTGAGAAAGACCAATGCAGTGTTAAAGACCAGCAACAGAACAAATGCTCCGATAACAAGGTCATACTGGTCGGCAATAAGCCATTCCTCGCCACGGGTCTTATTAAGCCGCCGTTTGACAAAACTCTTTGCCATATCTCCCAGAAGGGCACCGACTGCAAGGCAGACCACGACAGATGGCGTCAGCACCGAAATACCGAGATACGGCTCAGCCAGTATCTGCAGCATCCCAATCAGGATACCAACCAACACACCGCCAATAAGCCCTCGCCACGTCTTGCCATCCCCCAGCATTCGTCTTCCGTCACGCCAGGTTCTGCCTCCGTCAATGGGTCGCCCCCCGCCGAACACCGCCGCCGCTGAATTTGGGACATACGCAGGAGTCATCACCCAGAAGGCGAAGAGAAACGAGAGAAAGATGCCGTAAATACTTATACCAATGCCTCCCATGAGCTACCGTATATAAGACCGAAAGAAATCATTAAGGTATCTGATTTCAATTTAACATACAAATAACCGTACCATTTCCTACCAGACATGAGAACCCAAACGGGTAATTTCGGGTCACTTAATATGATTGTCGGAAAAACAACCATTAATAGTGACGAGATGAATATTTGAGAACATTGGTTAGTAATACATAGCTGATAACTCCGCGTGATGTTCAATGGTGATACTAAAACAAACAACAAGCTTGTGCCCAACCTGTGGGGCAATCCTGCCGGCAGATGTGATCGAAGAGGAGGGGAAGGTTTACATCGTGCGGGAGTGCCCCGAACATGGAATCAGTAAATATCTCTACTGGTCCGATGCAGAGATGTATAAGAAATTTGACTTCTTTGAGGGAATAGGGCCCGGTATCGACAATCCCCAGAAAGAAGTGGCACGGGGATGTCCACTTGATTGTGGACTCTGCACCAATCATAAATCAGGGACGCTCCTTGCAAATATTGATCTGACAAACCGCTGTAACCTCGCCTGTGATTTCTGTTTTGCAAATGCCCATGCATGCGGCTACATCTATGAACCATCCTTTGATCAGGTGGTCGGGATGATGCAGCTGTTACGCGACCAGAAGCCGGTGCCGACACCCGCGGTGCAGTTCTCCGGCGGGGAACCCACCATGCGAAACGATCTCTGTAAGATTGTGAAAAAGGCAAAAGAGATGGGTTTTGGTCAGGTGCAGATTGCTACAAACGGTATCAGGGTCGCACGGGAGCCTGACTATGCACAAAACCTGAAAGACGCAGGGACATCTACGCTTTATCTGCACTTTGACGGTGTTACCCGGGAAACGAATCCCCTCATAAAAATAAGCAAAAAAGTCATTGAACAATGCAGGAAAGCAAAGCTGGGCATAGTACTTGTGCCGACGATCATTAACGGCAGAAATGATCATGAAGTCGGCGATATCATCCGGTTTGCCGCAGATAACGTTGATGTTGTCAGGGGGGTCAATTATCAGCCGGTGTCATTCACGGGTGCGGCGTCAGCAGATAACGTGGCAAAGGAACGGGTGACCATCCCTGACCTCGCAGACCGAATCGAAAAGCAGACGGGCGGCATAATCAAGAAGGATTATTTCTACCCGGTGCCCTGTGTTCTGCCATTTTCAGATCTGATTGAGACCTATACCGGTGAACCTCAGGTGAGGTTCACCACGCACCAGCACTGCGGGGCAGCCACCTATGGGTTTGTCACCGAAGACGGGATTGTCCCGATTAATGACATGATTAATGTCGACGAATTCTTTGCGGCGATTAAACAGATGGGGAAAAAGCTGAATCACGGGGACGGGTCGCTGAACAAATACCTGACTCTCGTTGAAGGCATCAATGAGATGAGAATTTCATTCAAAGACAACAAGGTGAACAATAACACCATGTTCTGGAAGATAATCGCGCAGACGCTTGTTAAACATGATTTTGAGGCATTACGAAAGTTCCACTTGAATGCCATCTTTATCGGCACGATGCACTTCATGGACTGCTTTAATTACGACACCGACCGTGTGCAGCGCTGCTGTATTCATTACGCCACTCCGGACGGGACACTAATACCATTTTGCACGTATAATAGCCGCCCGGTGTATCGGGAAGGTATCTGGCAGAAATATGCAACACCCATTGTAACCAAGGATGAAATTGTTGATCCTGACGCCGCCATCTGATACATAATACACAACAATCATCATTAGAGAACCCATAAACCTTTTTTAGAACCATACGGACGAAACGCATGATCTACATTGTTCCAAAACCAACGGACACTCCGGATGACAACTCCACCGGAATGGTTATTAACGCACTCAAAGAGCGCGATTACCCCTATGAGCTCCTTGACCTGGACACCATCGATCCC
>JAAYIO010000165.1 GCA_012523385.1 Methanomicrobiales archaeon | reverse complement strand
CCTCGTGGGGATGAGTGTGGGCATCGTGGTCAGGTAGCAGTTTGGGCTGTTGCCATGCATGGTGGGCATCGTGAGGGTGCAGATGGTCATACGGGTGGTGGCGGTATAATTCCCGCTTCCGTTTCATGTCCTGACTGATACCAAAAACTGTCCTCTTCGATCTCGGGGTTACATCAGGGCTCCGGTATTTTTTCTGGGGTGCCATGGACTATACTCCAGCTATTTGGTAATAAACAATTTGACAGTATGGTATGTGTGACATATGCTGCCATGAACCGCTTCATCATGAACGATTATGCTCTGTGGTATGATAGTGATTCAAAGGAATGGCTGAGGGTGCAATTATTCTGCACAATGGAATCTACAACAAAAAAGGGTATTTCTGAGAGGGAATTGTTAATATCCCGAATATCAGGCATGCGGAATAAATGTGGTTTGGTAGCAAGGTAAGTTGGACCGCGGATAAATTTTGCAAATACTAATTTTCACGTGGTAAAGGCACGTGCATGCTCTTTTCCTCAGGAAAAATTCGATGTTTTTTTAAGAAGCCTTCAGCGGGTGCGCCGTTCCAGATGTTCTGTTATGAGAGGCACTGAAATCCGTCCCACCGGTGCAAGGGTGCCGTTTATGAGAACGATCGGGAGAGGTGGCTGGTGCTCTTCGACAATTTTAATTACATATGGGGGAACTTCATCATCCAGCAGAGTCAGTTTCAGGGTGACATCCGGATAACGTGCCTGAAGCTCAGTCTTCAGGGCTGCAAATGCAGTCACCAGGTTTTCTGAAGGGGCACATTCAGTGAGTCCGCAGGTGCGGGTTTCATCACAGGGAAACGGTCCGCACGTGCCGTCGGAAAACCCGATTATCTCAATCTCTGTTGTCTCTGCCATTGCCATAACGTATATCCTTTGGCCTTCTTAATTTCTGCGTTAATGAACCCTGTATGCATCGTCCATTCTTTTCTGCTTTTTTAATCCGTTCAGATACGTGAAACTTCCTTTATCTTTGTCTGTTGGGAATGCAAGTCCATTTTTTCTGCTCTTTAAATCCGTTTAGATACATATCTCCAGGTGATCTCTCAAACGTTTTTTCGAACTCGCACGAGTTTTTAATAAGGATTCCCACTCAGTAAATATGGTAATTCAATGAAGGCGGTTCTGGGTCTAGAAAACGGTGAATACTATATCGGAGAGGGATTTGGCGTTGAAGGTTCTTCTGCCGGTGAATTAGTATTCACCACTCAGATGGGTGGTTACATGGAAGCACTGTCCGACCCAGGCTATCAGGGTCAGATTTTGATGTTTACCTATCCGCTCATCGGGAATTACGGGGTGCACCCGGATAATTTCCAGAGTAGTACAGTTCATGCCCTCGGATGTGTGGTGCGGGAATTGTGCAAAAATCCTGCATCCACACCATCTCTGGGTGATTATTATTCTGACAATGGTCTTCTGGGTATTTCCGGTATAGATACGCGGAAACTGACCATTGCAACACGATTAAACGGCACAATGGGTGCGGCACTGATTGTCGGGGACGACAACGGTGAATACGCCGTCGAATGTGCACGGAAAGAGCAACCGATCACCGGGATGGATCTCATCTCTCAGGTCTCCTGCAAAGAGCCCTACCATATCAAAGGGACGGGAAAGCGCATTGCAGTGCTGGATCTTGGTATGCAGAATAGTATCCTTGCAAGCCTGAAGAGGCGTGGTGCTGACCTGTATATCTTCCCCCATACCACCCGCCCTGATGTCATTGAGGCAGTAAAACCCCAGGCCCTTGTTATCACCAACGGCCCGGGTGACCCGATGCGTGCAACGGATGCAATAAAGACGATACAATACTTTATCGGAAAGATTCCGGTCATTGGAGTCTGTATGGGCAATCAGGTGGCCGCTCTTGCATTGGGAGGAGAGACCTGCAAGATGAAGTTCGGACACCGCGGATCAAACCAGCCGGTTCGCCATCGCGATGGCAAAATTTTCATCACCGCCCAGAATCATGGGTTTGCGGTAGACAAAGACACCCTTCCGGAAGGCTGTGAACCGCTCTTTACCAATGTCAATGACGGAACCCTGGAGGGATTTGTCTGTGAAGACCTGAATCTGTTCACGGTTCAGTTCCACCCGGAGGCGCATTCGGGCCCCTACGGTGCCGAAGAACAGATATTTGACAGGATGTACCGGAGGATTCCCTGATGCCAAAAAGATCAGAGATCAGAACAGTGCTTTTGATAGGCTCAGGGCCGATTCAGATCGGACAGGGCGCAGAGTTTGACTTCTCCGGGTCACAGGCATGCCGTGCACTCCGCGAGGAAGGGGTGAAGGTAGTTCTTGTTAATTCCAACCCTGCAACTATTCAGACCGACCCGGGGATGGCGGATGTCATCTACGTAGAGCCACTCCGGGCAGAGATCATCGCAAAAATCATCCAGAAGGAGAAGCCCGATGGCATTCTCTCCGGGATGGGCGGCCAGACCGGTCTCAATATGACCGTGGAACTGTCCGAGATGGGCGCACTGGAGGGGGTGGAGATCCTCGGCACCCCGATTGAGGCCATCTACCGCGGTGAAGACCGGGAACAGTTCCGTGACCTGATGAACTCCATCGGCGAACCGGTTCCCCGGAGTATGATCCTCAGGGATATGTCCCAACTCGATCAGGCGCTTGAGATTGTCGGACTTCCCGCCATTATCCGCCCTGCCTACACCCTTGGTGGTGCCGGCGGTGGTGTGGCCCATACGGCAGATGACCTGAAACGGATTGTGGAGATGGGTCTGCAACGGTCCCGTATTCGCCAGGTGCTCATTGAAGAGAGCGTCATCGGCTGGAAGGAGATAGAGTTTGAGGTAATGCGCGATGCTGCTGATACCTGTAACATCATCTGTGGTATGG
Source organism: Methanomicrobiales archaeon (assembly GCA_012523385.1). Taxonomy (GTDB): domain Archaea; phylum Halobacteriota; class Methanomicrobia; order Methanomicrobiales; family Methanomicrobiaceae; genus Methanogenium. The sequence continues at coordinate 795 of JAAYIO010000165.1, read as the reverse complement.
AGAACGTAGATGCAATGGGCATTCACACCGGCGAGAGTGTGGTCGTTGCACCGATTCAGACACTTAGGGATGATGAGTTTCAGATACTGCGGGCGGCATCCATCAAGATCATCCGGGCACTTGACATCCAGGGCGGCTGTAATGTCCAGCTGGCATATCAGGACGGGGACTATCGGATAATTGAAGTAAACCCGAGGGTGTCACGGTCTTCAGCGCTGGCATCCAAGGCGACCGGGTATCCGATTGCCCGTGTGGCGGCTAAGATTGCCATCGGCCTGAACTTAGACGAGATCACGAATACCGTCACCGGATCCACGCCGGCATCCTTTGAACCGGCGATTGACTACGTGGTCGTGAAGGTGCCGCGATGGCCATTTGATAAATTCCCCAAAGCCGACCGGACCCTCACCACCGCGATGAAGTCAACAGGTGAAGTGATGGCGATTGGCCGCACGCTGGAAGAGGCATTCAAAAAAGCGATGCGGTCTCTCGACACCGATGTCCACCCCCATACTTCAGAACCCGAGATTCGTATGCTGCTTGCAAACCCGACGGATGAGCGGTTCGGGTGTATCTTTGATGCGTTCAGGGTTGGATTCTCCGTTGAGGAAGTAGCAAAACTGACCTTTATCGCACCCTTCTTCCTGGACAAGATGCGAAATATCGTTGTAATGGAGCAGACGCTTGCGGCAGGTAGTCCATCGGATGAGATTATCCGTGCGGCACGGCGGGCCGGTTTCTCATCAGAAGAGATTACGACTCTTTCTGGCATATCTGAAAAGATTGTAACGGATG